>JAIXTR010000377.1 GCA_027483845.1 Caulobacteraceae bacterium
GCTCAGGTCAGCGTCGGGTATATTGGCGGAAACCGCAACCAAAGGCGCAGGCCTCGATGCCGCAAGGCTTGCCGGGCCTGCTTGACGCGCTGCGTCGCTTCCAATAGCGTGCGCATCGAAATCAGGGATCCCCGCGCCATGCGCAAGCTTATTATCGTAGGAGTGCGCCGGTAGAGGGCGGTTCTGAAAAGGACCGGCAACCCTTGCAGCCGGCGCATGCAACAGGCCCCTCCAGCGGGCCTTTTTTATTGCCCTGTTCCGATCCCGAGACGCCGACATGACCGCCCAGACCACCACCCGCTCCATCGCCCCGACCACCGCCCGCGAGATGACCGGCGCCGAGATGGTGGTGCGGGCGCTCGTCGATCAGGGCGTCGACACCCTGTTCGGCTATCCGGGCGGCGCGGTGCTGCCGATCTACGACGCCCTGTTCAACGAGCCGCGGCTGCAGCACGTGCTGGTCCGCCACGAACAGGGCGCGACCCACGCGGCGGAGGGCTATGCGCGCTCCACCGGCAAGTGCGGCGTGGTGCTGGTCACCTCCGGCCCCGGGGCCACCAATGCGGTCACCGGCATCGTCGACGCGCTGATGGACTCGATCCCGATGATCGTGATCACCGGCCAGGTCGCCACCCACCTGATCGGCACCGACGCCTTCCAGGAATGCGACACCATCGGGATCACCCGGCCCTGCACCAAGCACAACTATCTGGTGAAGGACGTGGCCGACCTGCCGCGGATCATCCACGAGGCGTTCCACATCGCCACCTCGGGACGTCCGGGTCCCGTGGTCATCGACATCCCCAAGGACGTGCAGTTCGGGAAGGGCGTCTATCAGGGCCCGACCGAGGTGAAACACGCGCACAACTACAGCCCGCGCGTGAAGGGCGACGCCGGCAAGATCGCCGAGGCCGTCGCGCTGATCGCCAAGGCCAAGAAGCCGATCCTCTACACCGGCGGCGGCGTCATCAACGCGGGCCCCAAGGCCGCCGAGCTGCTGCGCGAGTTCGCGGCCCTGACCGGCGCGCCGGTGACCTCGACCCTGATGGGCCTGGGCGCCTTCCCGGCCTCGGACCCGAAGTGGCTGGGCATGCTGGGCATGCACGGATCGTTCGAGGCCAACAACGCCATGCACGACTGCGACGTGATGGTGGCGATCGGCGCGCGGTTCGACGATCGGGTGACCGGCCGCCTCGACGCCTTCGCGCCCACCTCCAAGAAGATCCACATCGACGTGGACGCCAGCTCGATCGGCAAGAACGTCCGCGCCGACATCGGCATCGTCGGCGACGCCGGCAATGTGCTGGCCGACATGATCGCCGCCTGGAAGCAGCGCAATCTGGCCACCGACGCGGCCGCCATGAAGACCTGGTGGACGCAGATCGACGCCTGGCGGGCCCGCAACTCGTTCGGCTACACGCCGGATACGAAGCTGATCAAGCCGCAGTACGCTGTCCAGCGCCTGTACGAGCTGACCAAGGGCCACGACACCTACATCACCACCGAGGTGGGCCAGCATCAGATGTGGGCGGCCCAGTTCTACAAGTTCGAGCAGCCGAACCGCTGGATGACCTCGGGCGGCCTGGGCACCATGGGCTATGGCCTGCCGGCCGCCGTCGGCGTTCAGATGGCCCACCCCGACAGCCTGGTCATCGACATCGGCGGCGACGCCAGCGTGCAGATGACCATGCAGGAGATATCGACGGCGGTGCAGTACGACCTGCCGATCAAGATCTTCATCCTCAACAACGAGTGGATGGGGATGGTCCGCCAGTGGCAGCAGCTGCTGCATGGCGAGCGCTATTCGCACTCCTATTCGTCGTCCCTGCCCGACTTCGTGAAGCTGGCCGAGGCCTATGGCGGCGTCGGCTTCCGGGCCGAGCATCCGGACGAGCTGGACGACAAGATCCGCGAGATGATCGCGGTGAAGAAGCCGGTGCTGTTCGACTGCCGGGTCACCAAGGAAGAGAACTGCTTCCCGATGATCCCCTCCGGCAAGGCGCACAACGAGATGATCATGGCCGAGGAGACCCGCGACCTGGGCTCGATCATCGACGACGCCGGCAAGCGCCTGGTCTGAGATGGACGTCCGCCAGGGCGGCTGTCTCTGCGGCGCGGTGCGCTATGCGGTCGAGGGACCGCTGGCGCCGGTGCAGCTCTGCCACTGCCACCAGTGCCGCAAGGCGCAGGGATCGGCCTTCGGCGCCAACATCCCGGTGGCGACGGCGAATTTCCGCCTGACAGAGGGTGAAGACGCGCTGCGCGAATTCCGGGCCTCGCCCGGAAAGCGTCGCGTGTTCTGCGGCGCCTGCGGCAGTCCCCTGTTCAGCCAGCGCGACGATGCGCCGGAGGCCCTGCGGCTGCGGGTCGGCACGCTCGACAACGACAGCGGTCTGTCGGTCGGGTTCCAGATCCACGTCGGGTCGCGCGCGTCCTGGGCGCCGCGGGACGACAGCCCGGCCTTCCCGGGTCCAGCGCCCGACTGAGCCGCGCCGCCGTCGTTACTGCGCGGGGGCTGAGATCGGCGCCGAGATCGGGCAGGTCAGAATGGCGCGCAGGCCGGGATCATTGTCGCTGAAGGTCAGCTCTCCCCGCAGCTGCTTGACCATGGCGCCCATCATGCGGCTTCCGAAGCCCTCGGTCAGGGCGTGCTTGCCGCGGCCGTGATCGGCGACCACCACCCGCAGGTTGGCGTTGTGCTCTTCCAGCGTGACGGCGATCTGTCCGGGCCGCCCGTCGTAGGCGTACTTGTTGGCGTTGATGACGAGCTCGGTCACCACAAGGCCGAGGGTCACCGCGCGATCGGTCGGGACCAGAATAGGACTGGCCTCGACGGCGATCCGACCGGACCATTCCTCGCCCAGCGACGCGTTCATGTCGGCGACGAGGTCCTCGAGATAGCGGGCCATGTCGACGACCTCGATCTGATCGGCGCGGTAGAGGCGACGGTGGACCAGCGCCACGGCCTGCAGCCGTCGGCGGGCTTCTTCGAAAGCCTCGTGAAGCTTGGGATCGCCCATGGCCCGGGCCTGAAGGCCGAGGAAGCTCGACACCAGTTGCAGGCTGTTTTGGATCCGGTGGTTCACCTCCTTGATCAGCAGTTCCTTCTGCTCAAGCAGGTTGTCCTTCTCGCTTACAGCCTCGCTGAGGCGCGCGTTCAGGGTTTTGAGGCGCCGGCGGCTGCGGGCGTCCAGCAGCGTGTCGCGCAGGCGCACCACCGCATCCGCCTCGGCCAGTGTCCAGCGCCGCGCCCGGCCCCGGACCGTCTCACGCCAGGCCTCGAAGGAGGTCCTGGGCGACAGACTGCTGTCAGGCCCGAGCGTCGCGGCCTTGTGCGGATTGCCAGCCCAGTTGACCACCTCGATCGCCTCGGCGCGGAACCAGAGGATCACGAACGGCTCGTCGGGCGAGACCACAAGGGCCAGAAGCCCGCTGGCCTGGGCGGCGAAGGCGGCGGCGGGCGGGTAGAGTTCCGACAGGCGATCGGTGGCGAGGGGTTCGGACCCACGTTCCAGCACCCAGGCCGCCAGGGCGCGGATATCGGCCTCTGACGGATGGACCCCGTCCACATGCAACACCCCGGCGCGCAGCACCGCGACGCCATCGGCGGCGAGCGCACCCCGGAACTCGGGCGTCCCTTCGGCGAGGTTCGCGTCGATGCCGTTGGAACCCACGAACCGCGAGGTCGCCTCGTCGGTCAGGCTGCGGAGCCGCAGCCGCTCTCGGAAGCTCTCGGCCTCCTCCTTGGCCCGAATCTGGCGCGCCAGGCCGCCAGCCAGCGCCCGCCCGCCGGCGCGGATGTCGTAGGGCATGAGCTTGGGCGTGCGATGGTGACAGGCGATGAGCCCCCAGAGCAGGCCGTCCTTGACGATCGAAATCGACGCCGACGCGCCAACGCCCATGTTGGCCAGGTACTGCATATGGACCGGCGACACGCTGCGAAGCGCGCAGTCGCTCATGTCCAGGGGCTCGGGCTCGCGCCAGGCCGGGTGGAGCGGCGCGGGCTGATAGCCCACGTCGGGGATCACCCGGACCAGGTTCCGGACGTAAAGGGCGCGCGCCTGGGCGGGAATATCCGAACCGGGGAAATGGTGGTTCAGGAACGAGGGCATGTCGGGCGCGGCGGCCTCGGCCAGCACCGCGCCGGCCTCGTCGTCGAGGAACCGATAGATCATCACCCGGTCGAAGCCGGTGAGTCGGCGAAACTCTATGGCGGCTCGTTCGCAGAGAGCCTTGAGGGTCGGCGCGCGTTCGAAGGCCGCGCTGGCGCTCTCCAGCTGGCCCAGAAGAACCGACGCCGGCAGGGCGCCCAGCCCCGGCTCGACCTCGACGATCAGCCGTTCGGCGTCGAGATGGGCCGAGACGTCGAGCTGACCCATGTGCGCGGCGTGGCCGCCGGGCCCGCCCGACTGGGTTGTCTGGGCCACCCGTCCGGCAACCTCATCGCCCAGGACCTCGCCCAGGGTGCGCCCGATCCAGGCGTCGCAACCCAGCAGGCCGGCGACGTCGCCGGCCGCGTGTGTGATCTCCTGCGTCGTCCGCTCAGCGACCAGCATGACGCCGTGAGGCTGGATCGCGCCGGGCATGTGGATCGGCTCGCGGGCGCAGGCCGCCAGCGCGAGTTCAAGCGCGTCAGACAAGGGCGGTCGCTCCACACAGACGGCGCTCGGCGTGACGAAAGGCGGCCCGCGCGCCGGCGGCCACGGCGGCGACGTCGTCCGCATCTCGGGCGTGGCTTTCGAGAACGGCAAGGTAGTCGCGCCAGCGTTGGCCGGTCGCCGGGCCATAGGGATCCAGGAAACTGAGGCCGGTCATGGTGTCGCTACGGGCCAGGAGCGCGCGCCGGATCGCCTTGCCCCCGAGGGTCGAGCCCTCCAGCACGTAGAGCCACCCCAGGGCCTCGGCGAAACTGCGGATAACGATCCCCGACGGGCCTGGCTGCGCCGCGCGGCCGCCAAGGGTGGCGAGATCGGCCGCCAGCTGACGGGTGCGGCGTCGGTCTGCGAAGGCCACGTCGGGCCGATCCGCAAGCCAAGGGGCCAGCGCCGCCTCAGCCTCCGCGTGGAGTCGGTGGAAGCCTTGGACCACGCGCATCCGGCCTGCGGCTGTCGAGACCGCCTCCAGGATATCGATCCCGGCTTCGAGGCGCTGATGATCGGCTTGCGAAGACTCCCGCAGGTATCGATGGACCTCGCCGATCATCATGCCTCTTGAAACGAAAGTCCCCGGTGAAGGATAGAAGGGTTAATCTCGGCCTTCGGTTGCATACCCGACGTAACCCGAGCGTTTTACGTGGAATTCTCCAGACGATGAGCCGAACGACCCCCGCGACCCTGGCCCTGGACCGGGCGGGGGTGACCTACAGCCTGGCGACCTACGACTACGATCCCGACGCCGCGCGCATCGGGCTGCAGGCGGCCGAAGCCCTGGGCGCGTCGCCCGGCGAGGTGCTGAAGACCCTGATGGTCAAGGCCGACGGCAAGCCGGCGTGCGTGATCCTGGCCTCGGATCGCGAGGTCTCGATGAAGAAGCTGGCCGCCGCCCTCGGGGCGAAGTCGGCCGAGATGATGAAACCGGCCGACGCCGAGCGGCTGACGGGCTATCGGGTCGGCGGGGTCAGCGCCTTCGGCCAGAAGCGGGCCGTGCCCACGGTGATCGACGCGGGCGCCGCCGCCCTGCCGTCGGCCTTCGTCAACGCCGGCCAGCGGGGCTTGCAGGCGCGCCTGGCGCCGGCCGACCTGGTCCGCGCCTTGGGGGCGACGGTCGCGGCGATCAGCTAGGCGCCCTTCATCCGCATCTGACCGAGATAGTCGCGCTTGCCCAGCGGAACGCCCGCCTGGCGCAGGATGTCGTAGGCGGTGGTGGCGTGGAAATGCAGGTTGGGCGTCGAGAATGACAGCAGGAAATCCGGCACGGTGAACGGCAGCTCGCGCGGGCCCAGCCGGAACAGGACGTCCCCGCCCTCCAGCGCCTCGACCTCGGCCCGGGTCAGACCCTGCAGCGCGGCGCGGGCGTCGGCGATCAACTGCTGGAAGCCGGCGTAGTCCATATCGGGGTCGACAGCCCCCGGCGGGGTGAACACGCCACTCTTCGCGCCGGCCATCGCGCCCTGGGAATGGTGCGCCACCGAGACCAGCTGGAAGCGGAGCGGCAGCATGTCGTCGTGCAGGCGGGTGTCGAGGATCGCCTGGGTGTCCTGACCGGTCTCGCGGAAGTGCGCGGCGCCCTTCTCGAGGAAGCCCTGCACGCCGCCCAGCACCTGCAGGAACGATGCGACGCTGACGTCGTAGAGTGAAATCGCCATGTGAGCTTGCCCTTGGGTCCGATGGCGCCGACCATGCGCAGGCGCCCCTAGGTGAGGCTATGCGAATTCCGTTGCGCGGCGGCGGTTCTATCGCGCCCCGAGCCGGACCAGGACTTCGCGTGGGATGCCGTACTGGGCCACGACCTCGTCCCGATTTCGCAGCCCCATGACGTCGCGCTGGACGAAGTAGCACCACACCGCGTCCGCCGCCGCGGCCAGCGCCGCGGGACGCCCCTCCCCGCCAGGGTGCGCCTGCAACGCCGCCAACGCCGCCTCCACCTTCCGCCCCGCCCGCCCCAGCGACTGGGCCTGCTCCTCCATGAGCTCGTGATGGAGCGCGGCCTGGCTGTCGGCCTTGAGCCGGGCGGAGAGGAATTGGGGCGCGCGGAACGAGGACATCAGGCCTGATCTTGGCGCCCGCCATCGAACGCGCAAGGCGGAGAGGCCATGCCCCCGAACCCGCCAAGCTTGACGGCAGCCGGTTGTTCTGGTTCCGTTCCACGCATCGCCAAGTGGGGGTGACGCGATGCTGACTAAACTTCGGCGGTGGTGGCATGGCCGCGACACGGACCGCCGCATTCGGAAGCACGGCTGGACCGCGGTCTACGTGGGTGACTACACGTCGTCTCCGACGTGGGTCTACACCCTCGGCTTCGAGGAGACCCTTGGGCAGCCCGAGATCGTCATCTTCGATATTCCAAACAGCGACGCGAACCGCATTCTGTGGATGATTTTCGAAGAACTGAAGCGCGGCGAACTCGTCCTTGAGGATGGCAAGCCCTGGCATCCCGAGGAGCCCGATGGGCGGATGGTTTGGCGAAAGGTCCACAACACGCAGGTCGAAAGCCGCGTGGGGTGGTTCACCATCGCCGTGATGCGCCGCCTCGTCGTCAAGGGCGAGATGTTCGGGCTGCCCGTGTTTCAGCTTGTGCTGGCCGACGAGAACCGCGTCCTGCCCTGGGAAGACGGCTACAACGAAAGCATACGCTACCGTCAGCCGGCGCTCTATCTGCCGGCCGCGGACTATGGCGAAACGCCGTTGTCACCGCCCGAGGAGAACGCCCTCCGCCTTGCCGATGAGCGGGGGTGGTCGATTATGCAGGTCAATGGGGACCTGGATTGGGCTTACACGATTGGGCTGACGGACGCGGGTATGCCGGAGCTGATCGCATTTCTACCGGGGGCGAATAGCGCCGCCAACATGCTGAACGAAGTACAGGCCCGGATGCGACGCGGCGAGGTGGTCCCGGCGGACGGGATTCGCTGGGACGACGACGGGGTCCAGTTCTGCTGGCGCCGCGTCCACGAGAGCCAGTACCTCGGCCTCAACGTCTTCAGGCTGGCCAAGCTGCGCCATCAACAGCGGATCGGTCGTCGTGAAGCCGTCGAGGCCTATCAACTGTTTTTGCCGGACCGCGCCGGGCGGTATCCCTGGGAGCCGGGCTGCGCCAGCGTCATTTGCGACGCGCAGCCGCTGCTGTTCGAGCCTTTCGATCTGGACCTGAAGCGCGGACCGCTTGCGAGGCTGATGCGCATGTGACACCTGACGCCCGAGCTTCAGGAACCGCGCGATGACCACCGACCCCCAGCCCGCCTCCGTCTACGACCTCGCCCATACGGACCAGGAAGAGAGCCGCGCGACGTTCGCAGTGCTGGTGGATAACGAGCCGGGGGTGCTGCACCGGGTGGTGGGGCTGTTCGCGGCGCGTGGCTACAACATCGACAGCCTGACGGTGGCCGAGACCGACGGCCAGGCGCACACCAGCCGCATCACCATCGTCACCCGCGGCACGCTGCAGGTGCTGGGCCAGATCGAAGCGCAGCTGCAGAAGATGGTCTCGACCCGCCACGTGCAGGACGTGACCAAGGACCCCAACGGCATCGAACGCGAACTGGCCCTGCTCAAGGTGCGCGGGACCGGCGCCGAGCGGGTCGAGGCGTTGCGGGTCGCCGACATCTTCCGCGCCAAGGTGGTCGACACCACCCACGAGAGCTTCGTCTTCGAGCTGACCGGCGCCTCGTCGAAGGTGGACAAGTTCGTGGACCTGATGAAGCCGCTGGGCCTGGTCGAGGTGTCGCGGACCGGGGTGCTGTCGCTGCAGCGCGGCGTCGAGGTCTTCTAGGGAACTCCCGCAGCTCCCCGAGGCTTTCTGGGCGTGTCACGTCGCGCCGCCCTCGCCGCCCTGCTCGCGCTAAGCTTGAGCGCGCCCGCGCTTGCTCAGTCGCCGATCACCCTGCCCTTCGCGGGTAAGGCCCAGCGCGGACCGCCGCCCGGTTTCACGCCGTATGAGGCCGCCGTCTGGCCGTTTCCGCCGCCGGATCCGAAGAGCTGGTGGGACGACAAACGCCCGAAGCCGGACGAGGCGGCCGATCCCCTGGGCGGCCGGCGGCTGAAACGGGGCGAGCGGCTGCCTGCGCCCGACAATGGGATAAGCCCCGCGATCTACCGACTCTGGGGCCTGATGCCGCTGCAGTGGCAAGCGCTGCGCGGCGACGAGACGATCCTCGAGCTTTGGACGCGGCCCTCCGACAGCGTGCGGCAGAGCGTGGTGCGCATCACCCTGCGCGGCGACGGCGACGCCTTCGTCCAGGCCCGCGCGGGTCTGGCCTGCTGCGACGCGGGGATCGGCCGACGGATGGGCTTCGACGCCAAGCTGCCGGCGGAGGCCGGAGCACGGTTCAAGGCGCTGCGCGAACTGCCGCTCTGGTCCTCGCCCCGGGATGTCCGCGTGGTCGAGCCGGAGTCAGCTGACGCCCTGTGCGTGCAGGGCTCGGCCTACGACCTGACCCTGGCGACGCGGACGCGGGTGACGACCCTGCGCCGCGCCTGTGACCCGGCGGAGGTCGGCGAGGTCGCCGAGGTGCTGGCGGCGGTGGTCCGCGCCGCGCTGGGACACGA
>JAIXTR010000096.1 GCA_027483845.1 Caulobacteraceae bacterium
CCGGGGCGTTCAGCGGCGCGGCCGACTTCGCGGCGATCCAGCAGATGCTGACAGCCAAGGGGCTGCGGTCCTGCGCCTACGACCGGGCGGGGATGGGCTATTCGCCGGCGGGGCCCGGTCCGCGGGACGGGGACGCCATCGTGGCCGATCTGGAAAAGCTGGTCGCCGCGTCGGGCGAGCGGGGGCCGTTCGTGATGATGGGTCACTCGATGGCCGGGCTGTACGTGCGCCAGTTCGCCCTGCGCAATCCGGACAAGGTGGCGGGGCTGGTGCTGCTGGACGCGGTGACGCCGGAGATGATCGGCCTGCCCGGCGCGCAGAAGTTCGTGGACGGGATGACCGGGCTCGCGCGGCTGGGGGCCTTCGCGGGGCCGCTGAAGGCGCCGCTGTACCTGATGGGCGACCGGATCGGCCTGCCGCCGGCGGCCAAGGCCGAAAAGCGTCGGGGGTTCATCTCGGCGACCCAGAGCCGGGCGACCTATGCCGAGGTGCTGAGCTGGCGGGCGGCGGCGGAACAGGCGCAGGCGGCGGGCGAGCTGGACCCCGACTGGCCGGTGGCGGTGATCACGGCGGGGCCGACGACGGGGCCGATGGAGGGCTGGAACCTGGTGCGCCAGGCGCCGGCGCGGGGCTCGAAGGCCGGTTCGATCGATGCGGTCGAGGCGGCCAGCCACACCACCATGCTGGGCCTGGTCCATGGCGCGCGGGCGGTGGCCGGGGTGGAGCGGGTGCTGGCGGCGCTGCCGGCCCAGCCCTAGCAAGCTGAGCCACTGGACGGCGGGGGCCGCGCGCCCCATGTGGCCTGAGGCGCAAGACGAAGGCACCCGATGGCCCGACGGCTCTTTTCGACGCAGCTGATGATCGCCTTGACGATCATGGCCTCCCTGGCGCTGGCGCAGGGGGTGCTGGCGGGATGGAACGCCAACCGGGCCGAGGCCCAGGTGATGCGCGGCCGCGTGGCCGGCGACCTGCAGTCGGGGTTCTGGGAACTGTCGGCGACCAAGCAGCGGCTGCGGGCCTGGTCGCTGCGGGCGCTGATCGGGGCGGACCATGCGCCGGGCGACGGCGAGATGCTGCGCCAGCGGATGGCCGGGATCGTCGACCGCCTGCAGGTGCTGAGCGCCGAGGCGGAGCGCCTGGACCGCCAGGCCGGGGTGGTTTCGACCGAGGGCCCGGCGCGCGACGAGACCCTGGCGCTGCTGGAGGCCAGCGTGGTCGCGCTGCGCGACCCCATCGCCGAGATCAACCGGCGCGGCCCGACGCGCGACGCGCGCACGGCCTGGGCGGCGATCGAGTCGGTGTTCGACCGCGGGGCCGGGCGCGACCTGCGCGAGCTGCTGAACCAGCGGATCGAGACCGAGGCCCAGATCCTGAAGCAGGCGCGGGCGGCGGCAGACCGCTCGCTGGAGCGGGTGGCGCTGATGACCACGGCGACCGCGGTGCTGCTGGGCCTGACGGCGCTGGTGCTGGCGCTCTACTTCGCGCGCGCCCTGCGCCGGCCGTTGGCGGAGATGTCGGCGGTGGCCAAGGCCTTCGAGCAGGGGCAGCTGACCCACCGGATGCCCACCGACGGCTACAAGGAGTTCGCCCGCTTCGGCGACAGCATCAACCGCATGGCGGCCGAACTGCTGGCGCGGCGAGAGCAGGAAGCGGGCATTCGGGCCGAGCTGGAGGTGCAGGTGGCCGCGCGGACGCGGGAGCTGGAGGCGGCCCTGGGCGAGCTGCGCCAGGCCGAAACCCGCCGCCGCCAGCTGCTGGGCGACATCAGCCACGAGCTGCGCACCCCGATGACCGCCATTCGCGGCGAGGCCGAGGTGGCGCTGCGCGGGGCGACCAAGGCGGCCGGCGATTACCGCGAGGCGCTGTCGCGGATCGGCCAGGCGGCCCGGCAGATGGGGACGCTGATCGAGGACCTGCTGATGATGGCCCGCAGCGACGCGGAGGTGCTGTACCTGGACCTCGCCGACCTGGACGCCAATGCGCCGCTGGAGGAGGCCCTGGCCGGCGCCTCGTCGATGGCGCGGCAGCGGGAGCTGACCCTCAAGGTGGAGGCCGATCCGGCGCCGGCGCCCGTGCGCGCCGACGGCCAGCGGCTGCAGCAGATCATGGTGCTGCTGCTGGACAATGCGCTGCGCTACTCGCGGGCCGGCGGCGAGGTGACGGTGAGCGCCGGCCCCGATCCGGAGGCGGACGGGACGTGGCGTCTGCGGATCGTCGACCACGGCGTGGGGATCCCGCCGGAGGATCTGCCGCGGGTGTTCGAACGTGGATTCCGGGCCGCCAATGCGCGGGCGCACAGGCCCGACGGGACGGGCCTGGGGCTGTCGATCGCGCGGGCGCTGGCCGAACGCCAGGGCGGCGGGATCACCCTGGAGAGCGCGGCGGATACGGGGACGGCCGCGACGCTGAGACTGCCCCTGATCCAGGCGGCGGGCTGAACCGGCGATGCATATCCTGATCGTCGAGGACGACGCTCGCGTCTCGGATTTCCTGGACCGGGGCCTGCGGGCCGAGGGCTACAAGGTGCGGGTGGCGAAGGATGGCCCGTCGGGCATCCAGGCCGCCGGCGAAATGGCCGCCATGCTGGGCGAGCTGGACCAGGCCGGGGTGATCCTGCTGGACCTGATGCTGCCGGTGGTGAACGGGATCGAGGTCTGCCAGACCCTGCGGGCCGCCGGCAACATGACGCCCGTGCTGATGCTGACCGCGCTGGGCACGGTGGAGGATCGGGTGACGGGCCTGCGGATGGGCGCCGACGACTATCTGGTGAAGCCCTTCGCCTTCGAAGAACTGCTGGCCCGGATCGAGGCGCTGCTGCGGCGGCCGCGGAACCAGCGGGTCACCCCGGACCGGCGGCTGACCGTGCAAGATCTGGAGCTGGATCGCACCACCATGCGGGTGTTCCGCGATGGGCGGGAGATCGCGATGACCGCTCGCGAGCTGGCGCTGCTGGAGCTGTTCATGTCGTCGCCCGGGCGGGTGCTGAGCCGGGAGCGTATCCTCTCCAATGTCTGGGGCGTGGACGAGGACCCGCTGACAAATGTGGTGGATGTCTATGTGCGGCGCCTGCGCGCGAAGATCGACGACAGCGAACAGCCCTCGCTGATTTCCACCGTGCGAGGGCTGGGCTATCGGATGGAGACGGGACCGAGGGTCCCGGGCTGAACCCGGGACCCCGGCCGACCGTAGGGCCGATCAGCTGTCGTAGGGCAGCGACGAGTGGTGCAGGACGATGCGGACCGCGCCGTCGTCGGTCTTCTTGAAGGTCCAGGTCTTGTCCACCGTCGTGACCTTACCGTCCTTGTCGGTGATCATGACGTTGCCCATGGTGTTGGCGGTGTCGCCGTGGATCTGCAGGGCGGCGTTCTTGATCTCGACCGAGCGCCAGCCCTTGAGGGCGAAGCCGGTGTCCTGCGGATACTTGGAATTGTGGCCGACGAAGTAGGCCAGGGCGCCTTCCTTGGAGGTGCGGAAGGTCTGCGGCGCCTCGGTCAGGGTCGGCTTGAAGAGGACCGGGCCCAGGTTATAGGCGTAGGCCTTGTCGAGCACGTCGCTGGCCAGCTTGCGGGCCTTTTCGATGCCGCCGGTTTCGTATTCGCGCGAGATGGCGACCAGGGCTTCGCCCCAGGCCTTTTGCGCGGCCAGGACTTCGCTCTCGGTGAGCGTTCCGCGATAGACGGCCTCGGCCGAGGCGCTGGCCGGGACCAGGGCGGTCGCGGCGAGCAGGGCGGCGGCGAGGACGAAGGACTTGGTCTTCATGGTCTAGGTCTCCTGTTGTGTCGGCGGCGGCGCCGCACGACGATTTCAAAGGGGGGGAAGAACCGGCGCCGCCGCCAGGGCGTACGGCGCAGGATGGGGTCAGTCGGCGGCGGCCATGGGCGTCGCGACGTTGCGTTGCTGGACGGCGGCGAGCAGGCCGGCGGCTTCGGCGGGGGCGAGGCCCACGGTCACGTCGGCGCCGTTCCGGTCCTTGAGCCGCATCATCCAAGGGGTGCGGTCGGCGGTGCGGTAGGACCCGGCGATCTCGCGGACGGTGTCCTCGGGGATATCCACCACGACCCGGGCGTACTGGCCGCAGATCGAGATCGATTCGAAGCACTCCTCCTGCCAGTGGTAGGCGATGCGAGGGCTGACCTTCCGCAGCTCTCCGCCCGAGCGGAACTGGGCGACGTCGAGGCTCTTCTTCGGCCCGGCGTAGTAGAGATCGTACGAAATCTGCCAGGACCGCGCGCCGGTCTTGCGGTCGATGGTCGCCAGCAGATGGGCGTCGCCGACATGGGCGCCGGTGGCGCTGCGGTCGCGCCGGTAGGCGGGCTTGGTGGACAGCACGACGCCGTCCTCCAGCGGGTCGTCGATCACCGCGATCCGGCTGGTGAAGTCCTGCGGCGAGAGACTGGCGAGCGAGCGGGGTAACTCGATCGCGCCGGCCGCCGGGGCGGTCGCCAGCAGGCCGACCAGCGCCGCGGCGCCGGCCAGCCGGCGTCGCACGCCAACCTTCGGGGGGATGAGATACATTGAAGTCTCCATGACTTTCGGACCGGGGTCCGGCGTTCAGAACTGGATGTTGGTGGTGATGCTGAGCGCGTGGTGCACGGCGTTCTCGCCCCGCCGGACCACGTACTGATTGAGGTAACCCGGCTCGACCGTGAGGTTCCCGGTCACCGGAACCGACACCCCGACGAAACTGCGCACCAGATGCAGGCCGTCGCGCTGGCCCCAGTCGGTGTTGTTCAGACCGAAGAACAGCTCGTTGGTCGCCACCGCGCGGACCTTGCCGGCGACCGGCGCGGTCAGGCGGAACTGCTGACGGAACCGGATGCCGGTGTCGTCGCGGCCCTCGACCCAGCGCTGCTCGACGCGCGTCCGGCCATTGAGGGTCAGCCCCTTGCCGTCGCCGGCGGCGCGGAAAGTCAGCTGCTGCCAGGCCCGGTGCTCGTGGGTGGCGGCGCGTCCCGCCGGCTTGCTTCGCACATAGGCATAGCCGACGAAGGCGTTGGTGGTGTCGTTCAGTCGATAGCCGACCGCCGGCCGCACGATGACCTGGCCGAGGCGCGAGGCGTCGTCGAAGAACCGCGCCTGGGTGTCCATCGTGAAGAGGGTCCGGGGACCCAGGTCGGCGTTGAACTGGGCCACCGACCAGACCTGGTTGTCGACGTCCGCGGCCTGGCCGGTCCCCGCGACGAGCGCGAGGCCGGCCGCGGCGGCGGCGGACCGGATCAGAAGCGCCATGCCAGCCCCGCGCTCACCACGAGCGGGTCAAGCTTGTGCTTGCTCTGCAGGACATTGACCGCGCCGGCGTTGAAGCGCGCCGTGGTGTCCACGAAGTACTGCTTCACATCCACCGACAGGCCGAAGGGCATGTCCTTGAGCGGGATGTCGACGCCGGCCTGGAGAACAAAGCCCAGTTCGTTCGACAGGTCGGCGCTGGTGGCGCCGAGGCCGCGGGCGCCGGCGCCCAGGCCCTCGCCGAAGAAGATGAAGTAGGTCCCGCCGGCGCCCACGTAGGGCTTCACGCCGTTCTCGAGGGGGAAGTGGTACTTCAGGGTCACCGTGGCCGGGATCACCTCGGCGTTCTCGATCAGCCGCGCGCCCTTGACCGAGCCGGTCCCGGTGACGTCGTGCCGGCTGACGCAGCAGTAGGTCTCGACCGAGAGGTTCGGGGTGACGAAGTACTCCGCCACGACCGTCGGCACGTAGGCGGTGTCGGCCTTGGTGTTCGCGCCGGCCGGCAGCGGGATGCGGTCGCGGGTCACCGAGGTGATGCCGCCATCGACATCCACCATCGTGGCCATCGCCTTGATCTGAATGTCGCCGGCCTCAGGCGCGGCGGTGGCGGCCGTCGCGACGGCGCTGGCGGCCACGAGGGCGGCGGCGAAAGGCCAAGACCTTGAATCCATGGGTGATACTCTCCTCAAGCAGGCGGTGAGCCGCCTTGAGGAGAGATCTATGGAGCGGTTGTGAACCGCGCCTGTCGTCTGGATTAACGGGAGATTACAGCCAAGCTTGGGGCGCCGGAGGCGTTACGGCGGGGGGGGGGGCGGGTCCAATTCGCCAGCCAGCCGCAGCCCGGGTGTTCGACCAATCGCGGGCGCTGTCCTCTGTCCGAAGAGCGGACCTTCCGAAGGTCAGCAGGGGGTGGGGAGCTGACGTTCGCCTCCAGCGCACGTAGCAAACGTTTACCGCCCCTGCGAAGCGGGGGAGGGGGACCGCGGGCCGAGGTCGGCTTAGCCGGCCGTAGAGCCCGGGGTGGAGGGGGCGAGCCCCGCGCACCGCGCCAGCCGCCGCCAGGTCTATCCGCCAAGCTTGTCGCTCGCCCCCTCCACCAACCGCTCTTCGCCTGCGGCTCGGCGGTCGGTCCCCCTCCCCCGCAAGCGGGGGCGGTAAAGCGTACTCAGGGAGGCCCAAGCTGTTGCAACGTCCGCAACAGGTCGGACCCGGTCCTTGTCGTACCGGCAGGATTGCGACATCGCAGCGCCTGCTTTCGTCGGCGACGCGAGACGTCAGGGTTCGGTGCGTCGCGGACATCGTAAGAGCGCCCCCTGAGCTTTACGTCCACGCGAAGCGGCGGGACGTTAGGAGGTGGGCGACGTCAGCGTCCGCCATTCTTCCCCGCCGGCCTTCCACGCCGCTACATCCGGTCGGGCGTGGCGATCCCGAGGAGGTCCAGGGCCAGTTCGAGCTGGCGCAGGGTGGTGGCGGCGAGGGTCAGGCGCGAGGCCTTCACGGCCGGTTCGGCCTGCATGATCGGGCAGGCGGCGTAGAACCGGGAGAAGGCCTGGCTGAGGCGATAGGCGTGTTCGGCGAGGGCGTTGGGGGCGTAGCGGTCGTAGGCCTCGCCCAGGGCCGCGTCGAAGGCGTCGAGGGTCAGGACCAGGTCGCGCTCCGCCGGCTCGGCGACGGTGACGGGACCCTGGGCGACGCCCTCCTCGGCGGCGCGGCGCAGCAGGCTTTTCACGCGGACGGCCTGGTACAGCAGGTAGGGGCCGGTCTTGCCCTCGAAGCTCATGAAGCGGTCGAGGTCGAAGACGTAGGAGGTGCCGCGGAAGTTCTGCAGGTCGGCGAACTTCAGGGCCGCGACGGCGACCTTGCCGGCGGTGGCCTCGAATTCCTCGGGCGGCAGGTTCTCGCCGAGACCCGCCTCGCGCAGACGCTCGCGGGCCTTCGAGCGGGTCAGCTCGATCAGGTCGTTGAGCTTGAGGACGCCGCCCTCGCGGGTCTTGAAGGGCTTGCCGTCGGTCCCGTTCATCGTGCCGAAGCCGATGTGCTGCAGCTGACCCTCTGTGGCGTAGCCGGCGAGGTAGGCGGCGCGGAAGACGATCTCGAAGTGGTCGGCCTGGCGCTGGTCCACGCAATAGATGATCAGGTCGGGGCCGAAGATCTGCTTGCGATCCAGGATCGTGGCCAGGTCGGTGGTGCCGTACATGGCCGAGCCCTCCGACGAGACCACCAGCAGGGGATCGGGGCTGGGCACGGTGACCACCGAGCCGTCGGGCAGCTTCTTCTTCTTGGTCTCGCCCTCGCGGGCCACGCGGATGATGCGGGCGCCCTGGTCGTCGACCAGCAGGCCCTTGGCGTCCAGCTCGGCCACCATCGGCGGGATCAGCGGCTCGACGTCGCTCTCGCCCTTCCACCAGTCGAAGTCGACGCCCAGGGCGTGGAAGTCGCGCTCGAGCGCCACGCGGGTCACGTCCCGGAAGCGTTCCCACAGCGCGTAGTAGCCCGGCTGCTTCGTCTGCAGCGCGGCGGTGATCTTGCGGGCGCGGTCGCGGTAGTCGGTGTCGGTCTTTCCCTTGGCGGCGGCCTCGGGATAGAGCCGGTCCAGGTCGGCCAGGCTGACCTGCTCGAAAGCCGAAACATCGCCCTGGCCGCCGGCGTTGATCGCCTCGACCACGGCGGCGACCGCAGGCTTCTCGTCCATGACGGCGCCGATCAGCAGGCCCATCTGGTAGCCCCAGTCGCCAAAGTGGGCGTCGCCGACCACTTCGTCGCCGCGGAAACGGTAGAGACGCTTGAGGCTCTCGCCGATGATCGAGGCGCGCAGGTGGCCCACGTGCATCGGCTTGGCGACGTTGGGGCCGCCGTAGTCGACGATGACCTTGCGCGCATGGGCGACGCTCGCGGCGCCGGCCCGCGGGTCGGCGGCGATGGCGTCGGCGCGGTCGGACAGGGCGGCCTCGGCCACCTTGAGGTTGATGAAGCCCGGACCGGCGATCTCGACGGCGGCGAGGCGCGGGTCGCCCGCCAACTGGTCGGCCACGGCGGTCGCGATCTCGCGCGGGTTCTTGCCCAGCCGCTTGGCGGCGGCGAGCGCGCCGTTGGACTGGAAGTCCGCCAGGTCGGGACGGTCGGAGGGGGTGACGCGGCCCAGTTCAGGCGGCGCGCCAATAGCGGCGAAGGCGGCTTCCACCGCCTCGCCGAGCACCGATTTCAGATCGCTCATGGGGTGGGGGTAGCGGGGTTGGTGGTGGCGCTGGCCTGGCCGACGTTGAGGCGGAAGCGTTTGCCGTCGCGGTTGAAGGCGGCCATCTGCGGCGTCACGTCGAAGCCGATCAGGACCTCGAAGTTGGAGCCGGAGGTGGCGATCGAGGCGCGCGGGATGGTGATGTTGGCGATGTTCTCGGTGACGTAGACGCGGTCGACGCCCTCCGGGAACGTGACGGGCAGGTCGAAGGTCTCCTTCGCCAGCACCGACTTGTTGCGGTCGGTGACGGCGACCCAGTAGCGGTAGGTCTTCTGGCGGCCCGAGGCCTGGGGCCCTTTGCCCATCTCGAACAGCACTTCCATGGTCACCTGGATCGGCTGGTCGTCCTTGTAGGCGCAGCCGGCGGAGATGCCCTGGATCTCGCCCGAGAAGGCGACGTTGGCCGAGGCCTCGCGGCCGTCCTTGAAGTCCACGTAGCGGGCCGCGTCGTACAGCGACTTCACGAACGGGCACGGGCCGGCGTTGCGCAGGGCCTGGAGCGGCGCCTGGTTGTCGCCCCACTCCTCCTTCTGCTTGCGCTTCTTGGCGGCCTCTTCCTGCTGCTTGCGCGCATCGGCGTCCGGGTCGCGGCGGCCTTGGGCGTAGGAGAGGGTCGGCGCGGCGGACAGCGCCGTAAGAACGGCGGCGGCGACGAGCATTTGGCGGCGCATGGGAGGCGTCTCGAACAGAAGGGCTGCGAGGAGTCCGCAGCGTCACGGGGTAAGTACAGCCTGACGACTATGGCTGCAACGCGGCCCATCGGCGTCGACGCCGACATGGGTGCGGCGGCCCGTGACCCGGGTCACGCTCAACCTTTCGTAGAACGGCGTTTACTTCCGCGGCGGCGGCATGTCAGCGTTCGGCCAAAGCTGTGGGGTGGATACGATGGGCGCGTTGCGGAACAGGGTGGCGGTCGGTGTGGTCTTGGCGGCGGGCGTGGCCGCGGCGGTCGCGGTCGCCGCGCCGGCGGGCGGGATCATCGACGTCGACCTGGACCAGGGCTGGTCGGCCAAGACCACCGCAGCCTGGACCGGGGCGAACCAGGGCTCGCGCCTGCTGCCGCTGGCGTGGTTCAAGGCGCTGGAACAGCCGGGCGAGGGCGGTGGGCTGTTCCTGGATCCGGCCTATATGGCGGGCTTCCGCTACCTGCCGGGGGACGATGGCTTGCCCCTGGGCTTCACAACCGACGGGCAGGACGACCGGCGGTTCGTTGAGACCAAGCGGCGCTGGGTGGCCGGGCAGGGATCGCGCGAACCCTGGGTCGGCATGAGCTGCGGCGCCTGTCACACCAGCGAGCTGCGCCATGGACCGCATCGGATGCGGATCTATGGCGGCGCGACCCTGGCCGACTTCCAGTCGTTCCTGGCGGCGTTCAACACGTCGCTGGAGCAGACCGCCTCGCAGGACGCTCGATTCGAGCGGTTCGCCGGGCGGGTGCTTGGCCCCGGGGCGGACGCGGCGGCCAAGGCCCTGCTGCGGGCCGAGCTGCAGCGGACGGTGACCTATCAGCTGGCGCTGGCCAAGATGAACGCGGCGCCGATCGCCTATGGCTACGGCCGCCTGGACGCCATCGGGCACATCAACAACAAGATCGCCTTCGTCGCCCAGCCCTATGCGGCCAAGGGGAACACGCCCGACGCGCCGGTGAGTTATCCGTTCCTGTGGAACGTGCCGCAGCAGAGCGTGATCGAGTGGAACGGCAGCGTGCGGGCGATCCGCGCGCCGACGGCCCAGCCGTTCGACCTGGGCGCCGTGGGCCGCAATGTGGGCGAGGTGGTGGGGGTGTTCGGCGAAGTGATCGCGCCGGACGATCCCAAGTCGTCGCGGTTCGTCTCCAGTGTCCACGTCAACAACCTGATCTACCTGGAGCAGCAGGTGGGCAAGCTGAAGCCGCCCCGGTGGCCGACCGAGATCTTCCCGGTGGACGCGGCCCTGGCGGCCGAGGGGCGGGACCTGTACCGCCAGCAGTGCGCCAGCTGCCACGTGGAGCTGTCGCGCGACGACCTAAAGACCCGGACTGGGCCTGACGGAAGGCCGCTGGAGCGGATGACGCCGATCCTGGCGGCCGAGGGCGAGACGGCCGGCACCGATCCGTGGATGGCGTGCAACGCCACGCTGAACACCGCCGCCACCGGCAAGCTGGAGGGCCGGCGCATCGCCCGCGGCGAGGGTCCATTCGAGGGGAGCGCGACGTCGCTCTCGATGCTGACGCATGTGGTGAAGGGGATCATGGTCAACGAGATCCCGGCCCTGGCGGAGGCGGGGCTGAAGAGTGCGCTTGGCCAGGCCGCGCGGCCGCGGCGATACGGGGGCGGGGCCCGTCCGATGGGCGAAGCCGACGACCCCTACGCCGCGCGGCGCGCCGCCTGCGAGGCGCGCGCCCGACCCGGCGGCGTGGCGACCCTGGCCTACAAGGCCCGGCCGCTGACGGGGGCCTGGGCGACCGCGCCGTTCCTGCACAACGGGTCGGTCCCGACGCTCTACGACCTGCTGCTGCCGCCGGCGGAGCGGCCGGTGCGGTTCAATCTGGGGACGCGGGAGTTCGATCCGGTGCGGGTGGGCTATGTGACCGCGCCGGGGCCGGACAACGACTTCGTCTTCCGGGTGCGCGATGACCGCGGGCGGATCATCGAGGGCAACTCCAACGCCGGCCACGACTATGGCAACGCGGATCTTACGCCCCGCCAGCGGTGGGCGATCGTTGAGTACATGAAGGTGATGGGGGACGACCGCTCGCCCCCGCCGACGCGGATCAGCTGGTCGACGGCGTTGTCGGGCGCAGGCGCAGCACGGCGGCCGTGATCATCATGGCGGCGGCGGCGGCCTGCATGTGGGCGACGTAGCGGGGCGCCTCGACCCCGTAGAGCAGGACGGCGAGCGTTCCGGGGATCGCCGCCAGGACCAGCAGCACCGGCGGCGCGGCGAGGCGTGGCGACCAGGCGGCCAGGCCGCAGACGGTCGCCACCGCCAGCAGGTTGGCGATGTCGGCGAGCCAGAGCACCTGGAGCTCGCCGGCGAAGGGGAGCGGCAGGGCTGGTTGCTGGCCCGGGGCGGCCTTCGCCGCCTCGGCGATCTTCAGCACCCCCGCGCGACCCCAGAGGAGGCCGTGCATGACGCCGTCGAAGGTCAGCAGGGCGGCGGTCAGTCCCAGCAACAGGGTCGCGATCCTGGCGCGCATGTCGTGTGTCCCCCTTTGGCCCGGCGTCCCCAGCGGGACGGTCGCCCGAACGGCGCCTTGCGGCAAGCGTCGAGCGTCCGTCCTCGCCGGTGGAGCTGGCGTTCACCGGGTGGCGAGCTGGGCGGGCGAGCTCAGACCGAAGCCGGCGGTGACCAGCGGCGCATTGACCGCGCGGACGACGGAGGCGGTCGTATCCTTGACGCAGTTGCGATAGTTGGAGGCGCCAGCGAGACTGCGGGTCGACGAACCGTAGTCACAGACGGTGTCGGCGGCGCGCTTGATGCGGGCGATCAGGACGTCGGCGCCGGCTTGGCGGCTGAGGTCGAGGTCGCTGTACTTGACGACGGTGGTGCGCAGGTCGGGATTGGACTGGGCGGCGGCGGGCGCGGCGATGGCGGCGGTCGCGACGAGAGCGACGATCAGGGCGGTGGTCTTCATGTGGGTTTCTCCGAACGTTTGCGCCGGTCTTGGCGACGTCCTGATGAAGCCAGGGATCGGGGGTGGGCCGACAGGACGTGGCTCCGCCTGTTCTCCGCCCGGACGCCGATGAATTCCCGACCAGACGACCAACAGGGTCCTGAACCGGTGATTCTGGCGCAGGCGGAGACCTTCCGGCTGGGCCGCACCGTGGTGACCCCCGCGACCCTGCAGCTGGAACGGGACGGACGCGCGGCGACGCTGGAACCCAAGGTGATGCAGGTCCTGGTGCTGCTGGCCCGCCGGCCAGGGCAAGTGACAACGCGGGACGACCTGGTGGCGGGCTGCTGGGGCGGCCGCTTCATCGGCGAGGACGCCATCCACCGCACGATCGCCAAGCTGCGGCAGGCGGCGGCGCAGCATGCGGGCGGGGACTTCGCCATCGAGACCATCCCGCGGGTGGGCTACCGGCTGGTGGCGTCGCTTGCGCCGCAGGCCGCGGAGGCGGAGCCTACCGTCGCTACGACGGCGCCTGCGCCGCCCCGCCGGCCGGCGCTGGCGGTGCTGGCGTTCGACAACCTCTCCGGCGACCCGGACATGGACTATTTCTCGGACGGGATGTCGGAGGAGATCCTGCAGACGGTGTCGCGCAACACCGCCCTGTCCGTGATCGCGCGCGCCTCCAGCTTCCAGTTCCGCGGGGCGGCGAAGGCGGCCGCCCAGGTCGCCGCGCGGCTGGGGGTCAGCCACCTCCTGGACGGTTCGGTGCGTCGGAGCGGCCAGCGGGTGCGGATCTTCGCCGAACTGGTCGATTGCGCGACCGAGACGCGCCTGTGGTCCGAGCGCTACGATCGGGAACTGGGCGATGTGTTCGCCCTGCAGGACGAGATCGCCGCCGCGGTGGCCGCGGCGCTGAGCGTCGCCTTCACCCCGTCGCAAGCGGTCACGCCCATCGATCCGGCGGCGTTCGACCTGTATCTGCGGGCGCGGAGCGCCGGGGTGGGGTGGGAGGCCTCGCCCGAGCGGATCGCCCTGCTGGAATCGGCCGTGGCCCGGGCGCCCGACTTCGCCGCGGCCTGGGCCGCCCTCTCCAACGCCCGGGTGAGCCAACTGCGGCACGGCGTCCGTTCGGCGGGGTTCGCGGTCCTGAAGGCGCAGGTCGTGGAGGCCGCGGACCGCGCACTCGCCCTCTCGCCCTCCAGCGGCGTGGCCTACGCCTCGCTAAGTCGCCTGAAGCCCTGGGCCTTCTACGGCCAGCGGGAAGCCCTGCTCCAGCAGGCGTTGGCCGTGGCCCCCGACGACCC
>JAIXTR010000360.1 GCA_027483845.1 Caulobacteraceae bacterium
CAGGCGGTCGAGGGCGTGAACCTCGACGAGGAACTGGTGAACCTGACCACCTATCAGCAAGCGTTCAACGCTTCCGCCCGCATGATCCAGGCCGTCGGCGATCTCTACGACGTCCTGCTCGGTATCGTCTGAGGACTCAAGACATGGTCACCCGCGTCACGACCCCCGGGAACTACTCCGCCGTTCTCGCCAATCTGCTGACCGCCCAGCGCAACCAGATGGAGGCGGGCGACAAAGTTTCGACCCAGAAGAACGGTCAGAATCTCAAGGACTACGCCAAGTCGTCCGAACTTCTGACGGCCATGCGCTCGGTGCAGACGCGCCTTGGCGTCTTCGACGATCAGAACCAGCTGCTGAGCGACAAGCTGGCGACCCAGAACACTTCGCTGACCCGCACGGCGGACGCCGCCCAGTCGGTGCGCCAGATCTTCGCCGAGGCGCTGGCCTCCGGTCGGGCCGACACGCTCGTGGAAGACGTCGAGGCGGAGCTGCGGAACGCCGTCGAAGGCATGAACGGCCGGTACGCGGGCAAATACCTCTTTGCCGGCGGGCAAGTGGACACCCGACCCGTCACCGTCACCACGCTCTCGGACCTGACGGCCGGGCCGCCGATCTCGAGCTTCTTCCAGAACGACAACTTCAAGGTCACCGCCAAGCTGGACGAGGCGACGACGATCACCACCGGCTCCCTGGCTGAGGACATCGGCACGGACCTGCTGACGGCGTTCAAGGATTTCCAGACGTTCAATCAGGGCGCCCAAGGGCCGTTCACGGGCGCGCTGACGCAGGCGCAGAAGACCTTTCTGGAAGGTCAGCTGGCGAACTGGGACACCGTCCGCTCGGATATCACCAACATCGCCGCCTACAACGGCGTGAACCAGAAGCGGCTCGAGACGATCGCCTCCGACCTGACCACGCGCCAGAACTCCCTGGCGGGGATGATCGGCGACATCACCGACGCCGACATGGCCGAGGCCGCCGCACAACTGCAGCAGGCGCAGCTGTCGGTGCAGTCCGCCGCCTACGTCTTCCAGGCGCTGCAGGAATCGTCGCTGATCAACCTTCTCCGCTAGCGGCGGGGTGGCGTTCAGCTGTCGCTGGGCGTCCTGTTGCAGCGCCGGCCTCGAAAACCGGCGCTGCAACCGCTACATAGGCCGCCATGAACGCTCCGGTCCTCGCTCCCGACCGACTCAGCGAAGGTCTTGTCGAGGCCGCGCGCGAGGCCGTGCGCCTGCCGGTCGGGACCCGGATCGTCGCGGCGATGTCCGGTGGCGTCGATTCCACCGTGACCGCCGCGCTGCTGGCGCGGGCCGGCTACGACGTGGTCGGCGTGACGCTGCAGCTCTACGACCATGGGGCCGCGATCCAGAAGAAGGGCGCGTGCTGCGCCGGCCAGGATATCCATGACGCGCGGACCGCCGCCGACGCCATCGGCATCCCGCACTACGTCCTCGACTACGAAAATCGCTTCAAGCAGCAGGTGATCGAGGATTTCGCCGACAGCTACCTGCGCGGCGAGACGCCGATCCCCTGCATCCGCTGCAATCAGACGGTGAAGTTCCGCGATCTGCTGGACGTCGCCCGCGATCTCGGCGCGGACGCCATGGCGACGGGTCACTATGTGCGCCGCGAGGTTGGGCCCGCGGGTGCGGAACTCCACCGGGCCGCCGATGCGGCGCGGGACCAGTCCTACTTTCTGTTCGCCACGACGGCCGAGCAACTGGCCTATCTGCGCTTCCCGCTAGGCGGCCTGCCGAAGCCGGCGGTGCGGGCGGCGGCGCTGGAGCTGGGGCTGGCCGTGGCCGACAAGCCGGACAGCCAGGACATCTGCTTCGTGCCGGAAGGCCGCTACACCACCGTGATCGACCGTCTGCGCCCGCACGGCGCCGAGCCGGGCGAGATCGTGCATATGGACGGGCGGGTGCTGGGCCGCCACGAAGGTGTCACCCGCTACACCATCGGCCAACGGCGCGGCCTGAACGTGGCTGTCGGCGATCCGCTGTTCGTGGTGCGGATCGACGCCGACGCGCGCCAGGTGATCGTGGGGCCGCGCGAGGCGCTGTTGACCCGTGCGCTGTCGCTGAAGGAAACCAACTGGATCGGCGAGGGGCCGTCGCTGGATAAGGCCTGCGCCGACGCGCGGCCGGTGCTGGCCCGCGTCCGCTCCACGCGTGAGCCGATCCTGGGGCGTCTCGGCTGGGTCGACGGTCAACCGGGCGTCGTGTTCGGCGTGCCCGAAGAGGGCGTGGCGCCCGGTCAGGCCTGTGTCCTCTACGCGCCCGACGAGCCGTCGCGCGTCCTGGGCGGGGGCTTCATCGCCAGCGCCGTCCGCAATCAGTGAGCTGAAGACCCTATGAGCCAGACGTCCGATCCTGTCGTCATCGCATCCTACGCCCGCACGCCCATGGGCGGTTTCCAGGGTGTGCTGTCGGGGGCGAAAGCCACGGCCCTCGGCGCGACCGCGGTCCGCGCCGCGGTGGAGCGGGCGGGTGCGCCGGCCGAGGCGATCGAGCAGATCATCATGGGCTGTGTCCTGCCCGCCGGACTGGGCCAGGCGCCGGCTCGGCAGGCCGCCCTGGGCGCCGGCCTGCCGACGTCGGTCGAGGCGACCACGGTCAACAAGATGTGCGGCTCAGGCATGCAGGCCGCCATCCTGGCGCACGATGCGCTGGCGGCGGGTTCGGCGGACATCATCATCGCGGGCGGCATGGAGAGCATGACCAACGCGCCCTACCTGATGACCAAGCATCGCGCGGGGGCCCGGATCGGCCACGACACGATGTATGACCACATGTACCTGGACGGTCTGGAAGACGCCTACGAGCCGGGCCGTCTGATGGGCAGTTTCGCCGAGGAGACGGCCAAGGCCTATCAGTTCACCCGCGACGCCCAGGACGCCTACGCCATCGGCTCGCTGACCAAGGCCAAGGCGGCCGTCGAGTCGGGCGCCTTTGCGCGGGAGATCGTTCCGGTCACGGTCGCGGGCCGCAAGGGCGATACAGTTGTCGACACCGATGAGCAGCCCCTGAAGGCCGACCCGGCCAAGATTCCGACGCTCAAGCCTGCCTTCGCCAAGGACGGGACGATCACCGCCGCCAACGCCTCATCGATCAGCGATGGGGCCGCTGCGCTGGTCATGACCCGTGAGAGCGTGGCGCGCCGGCTCGGCATGACGGTCGTGGCGCGGGTCGCGGGCCACGCCGCTCATGCGCACGCGCCGGGCCAGTTCACGACGGCGCCGGTTCCGGCCGTGCGCAAGGCGCTGGCGCGCGCCGGTTGGAGCGTTGAGGACGTCGACCTGTTCGAGATCAACGAGGCGTTCGCCGTCGTCGCCATGATCGCCGAGCGGGATCTGGCCATTGATCCCACCAAGCTCAACGTCAATGGCGGCGCCTGCGCGCTGGGTCACCCCATTGGGGCGTCCGGCGCCCGGATCCTGGCGACGCTGCTGTCCGCCCTCGAGGCCCGCGGCGGCCGCAAGGGCGTCGCCTCGCTGTGCATTGGCGGCGGCGAGGCCACGGCGATGGCGGTCGAACTGGCCTGACCCGCCAGCCGCGGGCGTTCGATCAGAGAGTCTTGGCGAGGGCCTCGCACTGCTCGGCGCAGACGCCCCAGCCCTCGTGGAATCCCATCTGCGCATGCTGCGCCGCCTTCTCCGGCGAGGGGTGACCGCAGCGCGCGAGGTAGAGGGTCCGTCCGTCGGGCTGCGCCTCGAACGTCAGGACGCAGGTCATCATGCCCCCGTCGGCCGTCGGAACCCACCCTTCGGTGAAGGCGTCGGTGAACACGATCTTCTGGTTCGGGATGACTTCCAGATAGACGCCCCGGTTGGGCACGACCTCGCCGTTCGGCCCGTACATGGTGTTGTCCGCCGCCCCGCCGGGCCGCAGATCCATCTTCGTCACTTCCGCGCGCCACGGCTTGGGGCAGAACCATTCCGGGTAGCGTTCCGGTGTCGTCCAGACGCGGTAGAGCTGCTCCGGCGTCGCGTCCATCAGACGGGCCAGGACCAGTTCGCTGGCGTGGTTGGGGGCGATATCGACGTGGGTAGCCATGCTGGAGCTCCTTCTGTGGCCCAAGGACGGCGGCTTCGGCCGCCTTCCGACAGGGCTCCGACTATTTCTTCATCGCCGCGATATCGTTGATGTTCATCGTCACGCCGCCAGGCAGGCTCATGTCGCCGGGCTTCATGCCCGCGGGGCAGGCGCCCTCCCAGGTCCCGGTGATGGTCATCTCGTGCGGTCCGTTCGCCTGGGCCATGCTGGAGCCGGTGGTCACGCTCGTGGCCTTGATCTCGTAGCGCGTGTCGAAATTTCCGGTCCCCACGCCTTTCGTCGTGATCTTGCCGGCAGCCCCCATGTCGCAGGCGCTGTCGAACGTGAAACCCGTCGGCGTACGGACGAAGGTGTTCTTCGCGCACATATCGGCCGTGGCCTGGCCCCCCCAAACGCTGAGCTTGGCTTCCGTCGCCGCGTCAAGGCACAGCTTCATGGTCTGGCTGCTGCCGTCGCTTGAGACGGTCTGGCTCCACAGGCCCGGCTTGCGCTTGGGCGCCGCCATCGGGCCGGGGACCGGCGCGTTGCCGGCGGCGGGCGCGGCGTCACCGGTCGCGGCCGCGACCTTGTCGTCCTTCTTCGAACACGCCGTCAGCGCGAGCACGCTCAGACCCAGCACCGCAAAGACACGCATCTTGATCTCTCCCTAAGCGTTCCCCACGCTTCGAAGGTAACGGTCTCAGGAGTCGGATCAATGTCCGAACTGCGCGATACGGGCGAACGCTACGAGATGGATGAGGCCGGCGAGACGTCCTACGCCGACTACCGGAAGACAGCGGATCGTCTCTACATCGACTACGTCTTCAGCCCCGCACCCTTGCGCGGGTCGGGCGCGTCGGGCCGGTTGATGGCGGCTGTTGCGGCGGACGCAAGGGCTCAGGATCTCAAGATCACGCCGGTCTGCGGCTACGCGGCGGCCTGGCTGCGACGGAGCGCCGAGTACAAGGATCTGATCGGTTAGATCAGGCAATCGCCCCCGGCGCGGACGCCGGGGGCGTTAGGCCGGTCAGACGGCCAGGGGGATCGCGCGACGACGGCGCACCATCGCGCCGACACCGCCAAAGCCCAGGATCATCATCGCCCACGCGGCCGGTTCCGGCACGGCGGCGGTTCCGGTCGCCAGGTTGTCGATCTCGAACGAGTTGCGGCCGGACTCCAGCGTGATGGCGTTGAAGGTCTCACCGGCGGTCCCCCAGACGGTGAACAGGCCGTTGGTGCCGGGCGACACCTGATTGCCGTTGGCGGCGTTGATGAAGTTCGCGCCCGGGATGACGATCTTGTCCACGCCGGTGGCGTCGATCGTCAGGGTGTTGAAGCGATCGATCGAGCCCCAGTCGAACTGGAAGCGGCTCACCGGACCGTCGAAGGTGATGGTCGCCGAACCGCCGCCCAGGACGGACAGATAGGGCGTTCCAGACGGATCCGAGTTGGCCGGGGGCGCACCCTGGCTATCCGACGGCGGCGTCTTGATCAGGAAGCCCGAGCCGGTGATGCCCGCGGCGGTGTCGAAGGTATTGATGATCGTGTAGCCCGTCGCCGGCGACGCCTCGCCGGGCGAGAAGGAAAACAAAACTACGGCTCCGGCCGGCGCGGCGGAGAACAGAAGCGGCGCCGCGATGGCGGCCCCCAGAAGTCGAAGTCTCATGTTGTACGTGTCCACGGCCTGGTCCGCGCTCGAAACAGCTCGAGACGTCAATGCAGGCTGCGAAAGAAGCTGCGGCAATGCCAATTGTTCCGCATACCTGCGAAATTCTTAACGGCTATGTACCCGTTTTCGTTCATAATTCTCCTGAATGGAGAGTATTGAGCCTTGCGGTTGTATTTCCGTGTTTGGTGGTCGACTTAGCGAGCGCACTGGAGCGCGGCCCGGCGGCTGTTTCTCCCCCTCAGGACGAAAACGCCCCCGGCCTGTGGCCGAGGGCGCGCGTCGGTTAGCCTGGCGTTTCGCCGGGTCGTCCGGGGTCGAGAGCCGCAGGCTATGCGGTCGTCGCCGCGGCCCGCAGGATGCGACGCTGGCGCAGGGTCGCACCGACCCCGCCGAAGCCCAGGATCATCATCGCCCAGGTGGCGGGTTCGGGAACGGCCAGGCCACCGATCGCCAGGTTGTCGACCTCAAACGAATTGCTGCTCGAGGCGAAGGTCAGGCCCGTAAAGGTCTCGCCCGCCGTGCTCCAAACGCTGAACAGCCCGTTGGTGCCAGGCGAGACCTGGTTGCCGTTGGCCGGATTGGTGAAGTTGGCGCCGGGCACGATGATCGGATCGGCGCCGGTTGAGCGGATCGAGAGCGTGTTGAAGCTGTCGATGGAACCCCAGTCGAACTGGAACGCCGTCACGGCCACGCCAAAGTCGACGGTGGCTGACCCGCCGCGCAGCACGGACAGATACGGCGTCCCCGAAGGGATCGAGTTGGCGGGCGGAGCGCCGTTCTTGTCGGACGGCGGCGTCTTGATCTGGAAGTTCGAGCCCGTGATCCCGAGGGCGGTGTCGAAGGTGTTGATCACGGTGAAGCCTACGCCGGGGGAAGCCAAGCCGGGGGAGAAGCTCCACATGACGGCGGCGCTGGCGGGCGCGGCGGCAAGCGCAAGGGGAGCCGCGATGGCGGCGGCAAGGTAGCCGAGTTTCATGGGATCTGTGTCCAGCGACCCGTTTCGCCCGCGAAAGATTCCGCGGCGCCAGATTTGGGCTGGCGGTGGCGTTATCCTTAAAAAGGCAGCCTGGCGAAATAAAAATATAGTCAAGCTTCGTTTATGAACGCACATTCATGTCGAATTGGCGTTATGGGGGAAGATTAGACCAAATCCGCCACGAATGCGACGTCGCCCGCGTCGAAGCCCTCAAGTTGAGCGACCGTTCGTGGCGGCGTTGTTCAAGTGCGTGAGGCGATGGCTTCCAGGGTCTGAACGCGGCTGTCGAGGTCCTCGACGAGCTGGCGCGCCACCTCGCGGATGCCCGGCGCATAGGCGTCGCCGCCGTCCGCGATCTCAGCCGCCAGTTGCTCCAGGTCGATCATCGCCGCGCTCAGCGATTTCACATGGTCCTTGGCCAGTTGTCGGGCTTCGGCCTGCAGCCGGCGCACGCGTTCCGACACCGTTTCGGCCTTGGCCGGGGCGGCTTTCAAGTCGTTGTCGGCGACAACTGCGAGAGAGGGCGACATTTTTATGTACCTCAATTGGATCCTCAAGGTCGTGACGGCTGCTGGCCCGAATTGGACCAGCTACAGCCGACCTTGCTGTAGGAAGCTACGTTCCGAACACAGCAGAGGTTCCCTGTCGGCAGCATGAACGGCGCCAGTTAACTCTGTGGCCGTGTGACATGAGGACTTCGGGCCACAGTGTATCGTTAAGGGCGGAGATCAGGGGCCTGAGGCGGGAGCGAAGAACATTCCCCGCCCCGGCGTCGAGTTTGAGCCAGGTGCAGGCGACTCTATAGCCGACCCTTGCGGAATCGCTCGGCAGCCTCGGCGCGGGCCTCCGCCTTCACCCGCTTGACGGCGCCCTTGTCGGCGGTCTCGCCCTCGGGCGTCAGCATCTCGTTGGCGAACTCGAGGTCCAGCATCTTGAGCCGCTTGATCTCGTCCCGCAGCCGGGCGGCGGTCTCGAACTCCAGGTTGGCGGCGGCCTCGCGCATGCGGGCCTCCAGGTCCTTGAGCGTCGTCTTGAAGTTGTCGCCCATGAAGGGCTTGCCGTCCTCGGCGATCCCCACCGGAACGGTGACGCGATCGCTTTCATAGTGGCTGGCGAGGATGTCCTTGATCTGGCTCTTCACGCTCTCCGGCGTGATGCCGTGTTCGAGGTTGTAGGCTTCCTGCTTCTCTCGCCGGCGACCCGTCTCCGCCATCGCCCGTTCCATCGAACCTGTCACGCTGTCCGCGTAGAGGATCACGCGCCCGTCGACGTTCCGCGCGGCGCGGCCGATGGTCTGGATCAGCGACGTCTCCGAGCGCAGGAAGCCTTCCTTGTCCGCGTCGAGGATCGCCACCAGACCGCACTCGGGGATGTCGAGACCCTCGCGCAGAAGGTTGATCCCCACCAGGATGTCGAAGGCGCCCAGCCGCAGGTCGCGGATGATCTCGATCCGCTCCAGGGTGTCGACGTCGGAGTGCATGTAGCGGACCCGCAGGCCCTGCTCATGCATATACTCGGTCAGGTCCTCGGCCATCTTCTTGGTGAGGACGGTGACCAGGGACCGATAGCCCTTGGCGGCTACGTCGCGGACTTCGGCGATCACGTCGTCGACCTGGCTGAAGCCGTTCTTGCTGACGGGCCGAACCTCGACCGGCGGATCGATCAGGCCCGTGGGGCGGATCACCTGTTCGGCGAAGACCCCGCCGGTCCGCTCCATCTCCCAGCCGCCGGGCGTCGCCGATACGAAGACACTGTCCGGCCGCATGGCATCCCACTCCTCGAACTTGAGCGGGCGGTTGTCGATGCAGGACGGCAGGCGGAAGCCGTACTCGGCCAGGGTGAACTTGCGACGGTAGTCCCCGCGATACATGCCGCCGATCTGCGGCACGGTCTGGTGGCTCTCGTCGACGAAGAGCAGAGCGTTGTCAGGGATGTATTCGAAGAAGGTGGGCGGCGGCTCGCCGGGCCGGCGGCCGGTCAGATAGCGGCTGTAGTTCTCGATGCCGGCGCAGGATCCGGTGGCCTCGATCATCTCGATGTCGAACGTCGTACGCTGCTCCAGGCGCTGGGCCTCCAGCAGCTTGCCGTTGGCGACCATCCAGTCGAGGCGGTCCTTGAGCTCGACCTTGATCTGGTTGATGGCCTGCCGGAGGGTCGGACGCGGCGTCACATAGTGGCTGTTGGCGTAGATCTTCACGCC
>JAIXTR010000128.1 GCA_027483845.1 Caulobacteraceae bacterium
CTGGTCGAACCATCGCCGCGCGTCCACGTCGCCCGCGGAAACGCACCGCGATGACGCTTCAGATCCGCAAAGACCCGATAACGACCCTCGCCGTGGATCCGCTCCAAGGCCGTGCGGAAGGCCTGGCTGTAATTCATCTGACGGTCAGCGGCCGGTTTTGCGGTCGCTGGCGAAGGCGCCGCGCGCCCACACCACGCCCAGCACGAGCATGAAGGCGGCATAACCGGCGAGCACGAGGTCGAGGAACGGGGTGAGCATCTGCATCTCCTATGTGACGGCTCGACGTTGCCGCGCCGCGGCGGCTCCGGCCTTGATCCGGATCAAGGCGTCAAAGCGCCTTGGAATGGCGCTGCGCTTCGGGCGCGAAATAGGTGTCGAAGGCCGCGCAGATCGAGCGCACCACCAGCCGGCCGTTCCCGATCACGTCGAGCCGCGCCCCCTCCAACCGGGCCAGCCCGTCGGCGATGAACGGCGCCAACCGGGCGACCGCCTCGTCCAAATCGGCCAGGCTGCGCCCATGCCGCGCGCAGACCGCCGCAAGATCCACGGCCAGGTCGCACATCAGCCGCTCGATGATCTCGCCGCGGAACCGGTCGTCGGGGCTGACAGCGACGCCGCGCGCGACCGGCAGGCGGCCCGCGGCCACCGCCGCCCGCCAGGCGACCTCGGCGGTGATGTTCTGCGCGAACCCCTGCGGCAGCCGCCCGATCGCGCTGGCGCCCAGGCCCAGCAGCGTGCCCGCGGCGTCGGTCGTGTAGCCCTGGAAGTTGCGCTTCAGCGCCCCGTCCTTCAACGCGACCGCCATGGCGTCGTCGGCCCGGGCGAAGTGGTCCAGCCCGATCCGCACATAGCCGGCCTCCGCCAGCCGGGCCGCGGCGGCCTCGGCCTGGTCCAGGCGCGATCCGGGACAGGGCAGCGCCGCCTCGTCGATCAGCTGCTGGTGCGCCTTCATCCAGGGGACGTGCGCATAGCCGAACAGGGCGATCCGCTCCGGGTTCAGCGACAGCACCGCGTCGAGCGTCGCCAGGGTGTTGGACGTCGTCTGGTGCGGCAGTCCGTACATGAGGTCCAGGTTGATCGAGCCGACACCAGCGTCGCGCAGCCAGCCCACGCCCCGCGCGATCTGGTCGAACGACTCCTCGCGATTGATCGCCGCCTGCACCGCAGGATCCAGGTTCTGCACGCCCAGGCTGGCGCGGTTCAGGCCGTGGCCGGCAGCGGCCTCGACCCAGGCGCGGCTCAAGGTCGTTGGATCCAGCTCTGCCGCCACCTCACAGCCAGGTGCGAGCTCGAAGATGTCACCGAGCCCCGCGAACAGGTGCTCCAGTCCGGCTACGCTCAGCATGTTCGGCGATCCGCCGCCGAAGTGGATCGTGCGCACGGGCAGCCGCCCGGGCAGGGCCTCGCCCAGCAGCGCCATCTCCCGGCGCAGCAGCTCGACATATTCGGCGATCGGCTCCGGCCGGTTCACCGCGCGGGTGTTGCAGCCGCAGTACCAGCACAGCCGCGCGCAAAAGGGGATGTGCAAATAGAGCGACACCGCCTCGTCGGCCGGCAGCGCCGCCAGCCAGCCGCGATAGGCGGCCTCGTCCACGTCGGACGAGAACTGCAGGGCCGTCGGATAGCTGGTGTAGCGCGGCGCGCGGCCGTCGTACTTGGCGACGAGATCGGCCAGCTGATGGGCCCGGGCGGTGGCGAGGGTGTGCAGGGTCATGCGAGCCTGATCGCCCCTCTCCGCCCGCGGCGCTCTGATCCAGATCAAGCCGCCGGACGGTCCTCGGGGTCCTCCACCAGGATACGCGCGGCGTCGCCGGCCGGGTCCTCGTACTGGCCGGCCTTCAGGCACCACCAGAACGCCCCGACGGCGATCAGGCCCAGGCCCAGGGAGAAAGGCGCCAGGAACATCACGATGTTCATCGGCGCAGTCCGGTCCGAAGCGCGTTGAGCGTAACGATCAGCGAGGACCCCGACATGGCGATCGCCGCCACGAACGGGTTGACCAGCCCCAGGATCGCCGCCGGCGCGGCCACCAGATTGTAGAGCGCCGCGAAGCCGAAGTTCTCCAGCGCGCGCTTGCGGGCGCTGGCGGCCACATCGAGGGCGACGGTCACCGATCCAAGCTGCTCCCCGGAGAACACCAGGTCGGCGGCGTTCTGGCTGGCCTCCAGGGCCGTGCCCGGCGCCATGGCCGCATGCGCCTTCGCCAGCGCCGCCGCGTCGTTGAGCCCATCCCCGACCATCAGCACCTTGCGCCCGGCGCGCGCCAGCTCATCGATGCGGGCCGCCTTGTCCTCGGGCGTACAGCCGGCGCGCCAGGTCTCGACCTGCACCGCCTCCGCCACCGCCTGCACCGCGCCACTGACATCCCCGGACAGGATCTCGATCGTCAGCCCGCGCGCCGCCAGCGACCGGATCGTCACCGCCGCGTCGGTCCGCAGACGGTCGGCGAAGCGGAAGCGGATCTTGGTGTCGCCGTCGAAGGCGAACCAGAGCTCCGTCTCCGACCCGCCACCCGCCACGCCCAGGAACTTGGCCCGGCCCAGGCGCGCGCGGCGACCGTCGATCAGCCCCTCCACGCCCTGCCCCGCATGCTCCGTCACATCAGCGGCCAGCGGTCCCATGCCGGCCGCCTCGGCCAACGCCCGCGCCAGCGGATGCCGCGAGGCGCGCGCCAGCGGCGCAGCCATGGCCAGCGCCTGGGGCGCCGGATTGATGAGACGGGGCCGCCCCTCGGTCAGCACGCCGGTCTTGTCGAAGACCACGTGATCCACCTCGGCCAGCCGCTCCAGCGCCGCGCCCGACTTCACCAGCACGCCGCGCCGGAACAGTCGCGCCGACGCCGTGATCTGCACCGCCGGGACCGCGAGGCCCAGGGCGCAGGGACAGGTGACGATCAGCACGGCGACCGCGCGGATCAGCGCCTCGCGGGGCCCCAGCCCCAGGCCCCAGCCGCCGATGAACGTCGCCAGCGCCACGGTATGGACCACCGGCACGTAGATCGCCGCGGCCTTGTCGGCGAGACGGACATAGCGCGACTTGGCCTGGGCTCCGGCCTCGACCAGCCGGGCGATGGCGGCGACCGCGGAGTCCTCCGATCGCGCCGTGGCGACCAGGTGCAGCGTCCCCGACAGATTGAGCGCCCCCGCTCGGCACGCGCCGCCCAGGACCACCCGCGCCGGCGCCGTCTCGCCCGTCAGCAGGCTGTTATCCAGTTCGGACACCCCCGACAGGACACGCCCGTCCACCGGAATCCGCTCCCCCGGACGCACCAGCAGCCGGTCGCCCGGCAGGACCTCGTTTAGCGGCTTGGCGATCAGGGCGTCATCGTCGCCGATCACCGTCGCCGACGCCGCCTGCAGCGCCAGCAGGTCGGCCGCCGCGCTGGACGCCCGCGCCCGCAGCCGATGCTCCAGCCAGCGGCCGATCAGCAACAGGAACAGTAGTGAGACCGCCGCGTCGAAATAGGCGTCACGGCCCCCCAGGATCGTCTCTGAAAAGCTGATCCCCAGGGTCAGGAGCACGCCGATAGAAATCGGCACGTCCATGTTGGCGCGCTTGGCCTTCAACGACCGCCACGCAGACCGGAAGAAGGGCAGCCCCGCATAGAGCGCGCACGGCGCCCCCACGATGCCGGAGAACCACATCATCAGGGTGCGAGTGGCGGGCCCCAGTTCTTGCCCGAACAGGCCCGCCCAGATCGGCACCGAGAACATCATGGTGTTCAAGACGCCGAACCCGGCGACGGCCAGCGCCAGCACCAGCCGCCGGCCCTCCTGGTCATGCGCCGCCCGGGCCTGCCCCGGATCGAACGGGGTGGCCGGATAGCCAAGCCGCGCCAGGGTGTTGACCACCCCGGCCGCGTCGCCGCCGGCGCCGGCGAAATCCACCGTCAGCCGCTTCTGGGTGAGATTGAGCCTTGCCGCGGCCACATCGGGCAGCGCCAGGATCTCGCGCTCGATCTTGGCCATGCAGCCGGCGCAGCGGGCGTCCGGCACCAGCAGGTCCAGGCTCGCGTGGCCGTCTTCGCGATGGTTCACGAACGCGTCGAGGTCGAGCCTCGGCGCGGCGTCGGTCAGGGCCATGTCAGCCTCCGCTCGGCGATGAAGCTTCCGCCCGCCGGCCCCTTGGCCTCGGCGGTCAGGTCCCAGGCGCCCGCGATCCGGCCAGCCGGCGCGACGTAGCGTCCGACCCCGGCCTCCGCGAACGCCAGGGTGATGCGGCCCGTCTCGGTGGCCGGGCGCTCCAGCCGGCCAGTGATCGTAAGCCCGGACAGCGGCTTGCCATCCCGGTCGCGGAACGTCAGCACCACCTGGCCCGCCTCCGCCGCGGCCGCGGCGCGCCAGCCCAGCCGTTCCTGGGCCTCCAGCTGGGCGATGTGGCGGTTGTAGAGCAGCCCGTCCTCGTAGGGCGTCACCGACACCTGCCCCGGGAAGGTGCGTAGCGCCAGGACGGTGAACGTCGCATCCACCGC
>JAIXTR010000612.1 GCA_027483845.1 Caulobacteraceae bacterium
CTGATTGGCCTGGCGCTGACGGCGGGGTCGCTGTGGGCGTTCCTGAGCATCGCCGACGAGATGGGCGAGGGCGAGACCGACGCCATCGACCGCCATCTGATCCTGATGCTGCGCAATCCCGCCGATCTCAACGATCCGATCGGCTCGCGCAACGTCGAGGAGGCGGTGCGCGACCTGACGGCCCTGGGCGGGACGGTGCAGATCGCCCTGGTGACGATCGTGGCGGTCCTCGCGTTCGCCTTCCACAAGAAATACAAGCACGCCCTGGTCATGAGCGGCGCGGTGCTGCTGGCGTGGCTCTCCAGCGACGCGGGCAAGATGGTGTTCGACCGGCCCCGGCCAGACCTGGTGCCGCATGGCGCCTACGTCTATTCCGCCAGCTTCCCCAGCGGGCATTCGACGCTGGCGGCGGCGACCTATCTGACGCTGGGCATGCTGGTGGCCAGCCTGGAGAGCCGGCGTCGCAGCAAGGGCCTGGCCTATGGCCTGGCGGTGGTGCTGTTGGTCGCGGTGGGGTTCAGCCGGGTCTACCTGGGCGTTCACTGGCCCAGCGACGTGCTGGCTGGCTGGTGCCTCGGAGCGACCTGGGCGCTAGCGGGGTGGATCGCGCTCCGCCTGATGCACGCCCCGACGCGGGGCGACTAGGTCGCGAAGCCCGCGAGATCGGGCGTCCGGCCGTTCCAGCCCGAGACCGCCTCGAAGGCGGCCCCGATCGTGACCACCGCCGCCTCGTCGCGTGGGCCGCCGAGGATCTGCAGCCCGGCGGGCAGGCCGGCGTTGGTCAGGCCGCAGGGCACGCTGATGCCCGGAAGGTCCAGGTAGTTGGCCGCGCGGGTCAGTCGGCTGAGCGGCGAGACGGTCTCGTCCACCGTGTCGAGCGGCGGGGCGGGAATGGGGCAAGTCGGAGAGAGGAGGGCGTCGTAGCCGGCGATCCAGGCGTGGAAGTCGCGCTGGTCGGCGGCGCGGCGCAGATGGGCCTGGGCCAGCTGGGTGTCGGAGATATCGCGGCCGACCTCGAAGCGCCGGACGATCCAGGGGTCCATGACGTCGGCATGGTCCAGGATGCGGTCCTTCCAGATGCGCCAGCCCTCGCCGGCCATGATCATCCCATTGGGCGTGAACGAGTGGTCCAGGGTCTGGGGCGGGGCGACCATGTCGACGATCACGCCGGCGGCGCGCAGGCGGTCCAGGGCCGCGAGGTAGAGGCCGCCGATCTCGGGATCGATCTCGCCCAGGGCGTCGAGCGGGATGGCGGCGACGCGGCGGCCGGCGGCGTTCGCGGACAAGGCGGCGTCCGCATCGAACGGACCTCGCGTGGCGGCCTCCCCGTCCGGGCCGGAGATCACCTCCAGGGCATGGGCGGCGGTGGCCACGTCGCGGGCCAGGACGCCGACGGTGTCGAGCGCCGGGCTGAGGGGGTGGACGCCCCGCAGGCTGACCAGCCCGCGACCGGGCTTGAGCCCGACGACGCCGCAGGTCGACGCGGGGATGCGGACCGAGCCGCCCGTGTCGCTGCCCAGGGCGACATCGCACAGTCCCGCCGCCACGGCGACCGCCGAGCCCGACGACGAGCCGCCCGGCGCGCGATGGACCGCGCTGTCCCAAGGGTTCCAGGGGGCGCCCACGGCGCGGTTGGCGCCCCAGGCGCCGTAGGCCAGCTCGACGGTATGGGTCTTGCCGACGGCGACGTAGCCCGCCTGCAACAGGCGCTCGACGACGACGGCGTGGTGGGCGGGGCTGGTGTCCAGGGGGACGCGCGCGCCGCCGCCGGTCGGGACGTCGGCGACGTCGAACAGGTCCTTGATCGCGACGACCGGGCCGGTCGCGAGATCGCCCATGAGCGGCGGGTCGAACACCTGGACAAAGGCCTTCAGGCGGCCGTCGTAGCGGCGAATTCGGGCAAGCGCGTCGTCGGGGCTCATCACCGGACTATCGCGCGCGGCGTGCGCTCACGCTAGGAGGCTGGCATGTCCGAGAACCTCTATGACCTGCTGAGCCGCCGGTTTCCGGCCGATCGATCCAAGCCCTGCTTCCTGCTGAGCGATGGGCGCGCCGTGAGCTACGGCGACCTGGAGGCCGGGGCGGCGCGGGTGGCGGGCCGGTTGGGGGCGGAGGGCGTAGGCCCCGGCGACCGCGTCGCGCTGCAGGCCGAGAAGAGCCCCGAAGTCATCATGATCTATCTGGGCGTGCTGAAGGCGGGGGCGGTCTTCCTGCCGCTGAACAGCGCCTACACCCCGGCCGAGGTGGACTATTTCCTGGGCGACGCGGAGCCCAAGGTGTTCGTGACCGACCCGCCGGCCTGGGTGGCCGAGGCGGCCGCGTATCCGCCCATGGCGGAGAGCGCGCCGCGCGCCGCCAACGACCTGGCCTCGCTGATCTACACGTCTGGGACGACGGGGCGGTCCAAGGGGGCCATGCTGAGCCACGGGAACCTGGCGGAGAATGCGCTGGCGCTGCACGCGGCCTGGGGCTTCACGCCGGACGACGTACTACTGCACGCCCTGCCGATCTTCCATGTGCATGGACTGTTCGTGGCGCTGCACTGCGCGCTGCTGAGCGGCTGTCCGATGGTCTGGCTGCCGAAGTTTGCGGACGCCGACGTCTTGGCGGGCCTGGAACGGGCGACGGTGATGATGGGGGTGCCCACCTTCTACACGCGCCTGTTGGCCAATTCGGCGTTCACACGGGAGAGCGCGGCGGGCGTGCGCCTGTTCGTCTGCGGGTCGGCGCCGCTGCTGCCCTCGACCTTCGCCGAGTTCGAGGCGCGGACGGGCCAGCGTATCCTGGAGCGCTACGGGATGAGCGAGGCGGTGATCATCACCACCAACCCGCTGGCGGGCGAGCGGATCGCCGGGTCGGTGGGCTATCCGCTGCCAGGGGTGGAGCTGCGCATCGGCGGTGGCGAGGAGACCGGCGTCATCCAGATCAAGGGGCCCAGCGTGTTCCGCGAATACTGGCGAATGCCGGAGAAGACCGCCGAGGAGTTCACCGCAGACGGCTTCTTCATCACCGGCGATGTCGGCCGACAGGACGCCGATGGGCGGGTGTGGATCTCGGGCCGGGCCAAGGACCTGATCATCTCCGGCGGCTACAACGTCTATCCCAAGGAGGTCGAGCTGGTGCTGGACGAACTGCCGGGCGTGACCGAGAGCGCGGTCATCGGCGTGCCGCACAAGGACTTCGGCGAGGGCGTGGTGGCGGTGGTGATCGGCCAGGGCGACGAGGCGGCGATGATCGCCCGGGCCCGCGAGCAGCTAGCGGCCTACAAGGCGCCGAAGTGGATCCTGTTCGTGGATGAGCTGCCGCGCAACGCCATGGGCAAGGTGCAGAAGAACCTGCTGCGGCAGACGTACGAACGCCTGTTCGAGGCTTGAGAGATCGGGCAGGGTCCCGGCGCATCATAAGAGAGGGAACAAGATGGACCTGCAGCTCAAGGGCAAGACGGCCGTGGTGACCGGCGCGACGCGCGGCATCGGGCGGGCCATCGCCGAATGCTTCGCCGACGAGGGCGCCAATGTCGCCATCTGCGCGCGCAACGCCGACCAGGTCGCCGAGACGGTCAAGGCGCTGCAAGCCAAGGGCGTGAAAGCCTACGGCGAGGTGGTCGACATCGCCGACGGGGAGGCGCTGCAGGTGTTCGTGACCCGCGCCGGCGAGGCGTTGGAGGGCATCGACATCCTGGTGTCCAACGCCAGCGCCCTGGTGCAGGGCAATGGCGAGGACGCCTGGAAGGCGATGATGGACATCGACATCCTGGGCGCGGTGCGGACGTTCGAGGCGGCCCGGGGCTTCCTGGAGCACGCGGCCGCGCAGAAGGGCGACGCCTGCTTCCTGATCACATCGTCCATCTCGGCGGCGGAGGCGTCGCGACCCGACGCCTATGGCGCAATGAAGGCCGCGCAGATCCACTTCGCCAAGGGTGTGGCGCGGGAATATGCACCCAAGAAGGTGCGCTGCAACGTGGTGTCGCCGGGGACCGTGTTCTTCGAGGGCGGCGTCTGGGGGAATGTGAAGGCGGGCATGCCGCAGTTCTTCGAGCAGATGCTGAAGCGCAATCCGACCGGGCGCATGGCGACCCCGGAAGAGATCGCGGCGGCGACGGTGTTCCTGGCCAGCCCGCGTTCGGCGTTCACCACGGGCATCAACATGGTGGTGGACGGCGCGATCTCGAGCCGGGCGAACTTCTAGCCGCGGAGCTCGCTGGCCCGGCGGCCGCCGGGCCGCACGTCGCCCTGCTGGACCTGGCGCAGGCGGGCTACATAGATCGGGCCCGTCGCCATCAGCACGCCCACGACGTCGGCGGTAACCTTGATCGGCGAGATCAGGTTTCCGGCGATGCAGGGGGCCAGTTCGGCGAGCAGCACCACCCAGGCGGCGACCAGCGGGATATCGCCCCGACGCACGTAGGGCATGAGCGCGTAGGCGGCGGTCGTGCCGAGGTAGAACAGCAGGACGCGGGCCAGGAACGGCTCCGCCAGCGGGCTCAGCGAGAGCGCCAGCATCACGACGCCCATGGCGGCGCCCACGGGCACATAGAAGGCGCGGGGGAGTCCGGTTTGGCCGGAGCCGGTGGTCGTGATGGGTACGCCAATCATCTCGATCGGCACCCTAACGACCGGCCGTCACTTCACGCTTAATTTTCGTGGTTACACAGGCGTGAGCGCGTTCGCGCCAGGGGTGTAAAACGGCATTCCGCCCGTCGCGACCTCGCGGGGGTTGCGCCGCGCCACGCGACGCGCTTTCAGGAGGGCGATGGACAAGCTCTTCTTCGACCTGCGGCCGACGCACAACCCGCACCGCTGGTACCTGCCGGTCGATCCGTCGATCTGCGTGGGGCCGCCGGGCAACGTCTTCATGTTCGGCGGGGTGGGGCTGGCCTCGTCGGTGGCGGCGCTGGAGCGGACCACGGGTCGGCCGCTGATCTGGGCCACGGCCCAGTACCTGGGCTTCGCCCGCCCGGGCAGCGTGGTGGACATCGACGTCTGGACCCCCGTCGAGGGCAAGTACAACACCCAGGCCAAGACCAAGGGTCACATCGACGACAAGGAGATCATCTCGGTCAGCGCCGCCTTGGGCGCGCGGCCCAGCGCGCTCAGCGGCCAGTGGACGGACCGTCCGAAGGCGCCGCCGCCCGAGGACTGCGATCCAAGCGAGCACTGGCGCGCGGCGCCCGAGGGCCTGCACAGCCGGATCGAGGTGCGGATCGCCAAGGGCCGCAGCGGCAAGGACCGGATCGGCAACCCCGAGCCCGATGGGCGCACGATGCTGTGGGCGCGGCCGCGGGAGGGGTTCGCGATCGACGCCAGCATGCTGGCGGTCATGGCCGACTTTGTGCCCCAGGGCATCGGCAACGCCCTGGGCCAGAACGCCGGGGGCAACAGCCTGGACAACACCCTGCGCATCCGGCGGATCGTGCCGACCGACTGGGTGCTCTGCGATATCCAGGTGACGGGCGTCCACGGCGGGTTCGGCCACGGCGAGATGCGCCTCTACGCCCAGGACGGGGAGCTGATGGCGACGGCCAGCCAGTCGCTGATCGTCCGGGTCCGCGACAGCGCGGACGATCGCTGAGCGCCGGGACCGTGATCCATCGGATCGAGGACCCCACAGATCCGCGCCTGGAGCCGTATCGCGCGGTGCGGGAGCGCGATCTCGTCGGCCGTGACGGCCTGTTCGTCGCCGAGGGGCGGGTGGTGCTGGAGAAGGCGATCGCCGCCCTGCCGGATGCGGTGGCCTCGGTGCTGGTGGCCGAACATCGGCTGGACAGCCTGACCGCGCTGCTGGCGGGCCTGCCGTCCTCGACGCCGATCTACGCGGCTAGCCAGACGGCGATGGACGTGGTGGTGGGCTTTCCGATCCACCGCGGGATCCTGGCGGTGGTGCGCAAGCCCGTGCGGGAGATCGGCGCGCTGCTGGCGAGCCTGCCGGCGCAGGCGCTGGTCGTCGGGCTCGTCGGGATCGCCAACCACGACAACATGGGCGGCATCTTCCGCAACGCCGCCGCGTTCGGCGCCAACGCCGTGCTGCTGGACGACACCTGCTGCGATCCCCTTTATCGCAAGGCGATCCGCGTCAGCGTCGGCGCGGCGCTGACGGTGCCGTTCGCGCGGGCGGGGGATGTTGGGGCGCTCGCCGAAACTCTAGAGACCGCCGGTTTCACGACCGTGTCCCTGTCGCCGCGGGGTGGCCTGGACCTGGCCGATCTGACGCCCGGACCTCGGATGGCGGCGCTGTTCGGGGCGGAGGGGCCGGGCCTGCCCGACGACGTTCTGACGCGGACGCTGGCCGTCCGGATCGCCATGGCCGGCGGCTTCGATTCCCTCAACGTCGCCACCACCAGCGGCATCGTCCTCCACCACTTGGCCACGGGCGAACCGGGCGCGCTTAAAGGCCGGCTTAACTGAAATGTCGGACAACACCGTTGGGGGATGCAGAAGACCGTCCCCTGGGGGAAGGGCATGGCGCTGGAGCCGACGCGAGACTTGAGCGCGCAACTGGGCGGACTGGAGGAATCCAGGGCGATTTTCGATCGCGCCACCCGGCTCGCCCACGCGCTCTTCGGGGATGTCGACAGCACCATCACGTTGAAGCTCGAAAACGGCTTCTGGCGCAGCCGTCGTAACGAGACCGTTGCTGACGCCGTATCGGTCCGCGAGGTGATGGCCCGCGGCGAGGTGGTCTGGTCCGAAGATTGTTCGAAGGACCCCCGTTTCTGCGACGACGCGTCCGTGGCGGGACCGCCATATGTTCGATTTTATGCCGGCGCCCCGATCCGGCTCGCCGACGGCTCGACGCCGGGCGCGCTGTCCGTTCTGGGGCTTGAGCCGCGCCCGTACGACCGGTCGCTGGCCCGGCGACTTCAGGACCTGGCCGATTTCGTCGCCGACGAGTGGGCGCGGGTGAACGCGGCGCGGGGCCAAGCCGGCGCCGAGAAGACCATGTTGTCCATCGTCAACGCCATGCCGGTGTCGGTGGTGCTGACCGACCGCGAGGTCCGGGTGCTGTACGCCAGTCCGCCGTGGCTCAAGTCGCGCGGGCTGGAAGGCGTGGAGGTGGTCGGCAAGACCCTCTTCGAGCTTCGGCCGGAGATCTTCGAACCCTGGCGGCAGGGCATCCTCAACTGCATGGACGGAAACAGCCGCTCCCTGGAGCGTGTGCCGCTGCCCGGTGTCGATGGGCAGCTCGGCTGGTCAAAGGTGGAGCTGGCCCCCTGGACCGATGTCGACGGCGAGGTCGGCGGCCTGATCATCAGCGCCTACGACATCACCCAGCTTGTCGAGGCGCTGGACCGTACCGAGCGGTCCGAAGAGCGTCTGCGGATGGCGCTCGAGCTGGCCGAACTGCACGTCTACGAGATGGACTACGTCCGGAAGGAACTGATCAAGGTTGGCGCCGAGGACAGCTTCTTCGAGACGCCCAGCACCTACGACCAGCTGTTCGCGGACATCTGGTGCGGTATCGACCCGCGCGATCGGGACCGGGTGAAGGCGACCTGGGCTCGGCACGTGTCGCATGGCGAACCGTTCCAGCCGGAACACCGCGTGACCCGTCACGACGGGCAGGAGGTGTGGGCGGCCGGGACCGCCAAGCTGATCTCCGACCCGACGGGGAAGCCGCTGCGGCTCGTGGGCGCGCTGCGCAACATCACCGCCCGCAAGGTGTCCGAGAAGGCCCTGGTCCAGGCGAAGGAGGGCGCCGAAGCGGCGAACCGCGCCAAGAGCGCCTTCCTGGCGACGATGAGCCATGAGATCCGCACGCCGCTGAACGGGGTGCTGGGCATGGCCCAGGCCATGGCGGTCGATCCCGAGCTGACCGACACCCAGCGCGAGCGCATCGAGGTGATCAAGCAGTCGGGCGAGACCCTGCTGACGATCCTGAACGACGTGCTGGACCTGTCCAAGATCGAGGCGGGCAAGCTGGACCTCGAAAGCGCCCAGTTCGAGGTGGCCGACCTGGCGCGGAGCGTGCACGCGACGTTCCAGGCGATCGCCGAGACCAAGGGCCTCGACTTCGAGCTCAGCGTCGAGCCGGCCGCCGAGGGCGTCTATGAGGGCGACCAGGTGCGGGTGCGCCAGATCCTGTGGAACCTGGTCTCCAATGCGCTGAAGTTTACCTCCAAGGGCGGCGTGAAGGTGCGGATCGGCCGCGAGGACGAGGCGCTGTCGCTCACCGTGTTCGACAGCGGCATCGGGATGACGGCGTTCCAGCTGGCCGGCCTGTTCCGCAAGTTCGCGCAGGCCGACGCCTCGACGACGCGGAAGTTCGGCGGCACGGGACTTGGACTGGCCATCTGCCGGGAGCTGGCCGAGGCCATGGGCGGCACGGTCAGCGCCACGAGCGCGCCGGGGATGGGCTCGACCTTCACCGCCATCCTGCCGCTGAAAAAGGTTATCGCGC
>JAIXTR010000437.1 GCA_027483845.1 Caulobacteraceae bacterium
AAGTATCCAACCCTGTTCGCCGCCTTTACCGGGGTCGCCTCGGTCCCGGCGGCGGCCAGCGCCGCGGACCTGACCGTCACCGTCGAAATCCCCAAGCTCCCGGTCGCCGAATACCACCGGCCGTATGTCGCCCTGTGGATCGAGGGGCCGGGTGAGACGGCGGTGAAGACCCTGGGGGTCTGGTACAACACCAAGCTCCCCAAGAACGAAGGCGCCACCTGGCTCAAGGACATGCGCCAGTGGTGGCGCAAGGCCGGCCGCAGCCTGACCCTGCCGGCGGATGGCGTGTCCGGGCCGACCAAGGCGCCAGGCAAGCAGCAAGTGGTGTTCAGCGCCGCTCAGATGTCGGGCGTCGCGCCCGGCCAATACACCTTGGCGGTGGAAGCCGCTCGCGAGGTCGGCGGGCGGGAGGTCGTGCGCGTGCCGTTCACCTGGCCACCCAAGGCCGGCGCCAAGCCTGCGACCGCGACGGCCACCGGAACCACCGAACTCGGCGCGATCAGCGTCAGCACCAAGCCCTGAACCTTTCGGAGCCCCGCACCATGTCGACCGCCATCCGCACCGCCGCCCTCGCCGCGGTTCTCGCCCTCGCCATCGCCCCGTCCGCGCAGGCTCACCGGTCCTGGCTGGCGCCATCGGCCACCGTGCTGTCCGGGGCAGAGCCCTGGGTCACGGTAGACGGCGCCGTCTCGAACACCCTCTTCTATCCCGACCACGTCGCCATGCGTCTCGACGGCGTGACGGTGGTCGGCCCGGACGGTGCGCCGGTGCAGATCCAGAACGGCTCCACGGGCAAGTATCGCTCGACCTTCGACATCCAGCTGACGGCGCCGGGCACCTACAAGATCGCCAGCGCGTCGGATGGCATGAACGCCTCGTACAAGATCGGGACCGAGACCAAGCGCTGGCGCGGCTCGGCGGCCGATGCGGCCACGGCGATCCCCAAGGAGGCGACCGAGGTCCAGATGTCGAGCAACGCCCGCCGGGTGGAAACCTTCGTCACGTCCGGGGCCCCCAACACGACGGCTCTGAAGGTCACCGGCAAGGGTCTGGAGCTGGAGCCGATCAGCCATCCCAACGACCTGGTGGCCAGCGAGACCGCGCGGTTCAAGCTGCTGTCCGACGGCAAGCCGGCGGCCGACGTGGAGGTTGAGGTCGTGATGGGCGGCGTCCGCTATCGCGCGAAAGGGCCGGACTTCAAGGTGAAGACGGGCCCGGATGGCGTGTTCGAGATCAAGTGGCCCGAGCCCGGCATGTACTGGATCGAGGCCTCGGTGCGCGGCAAGGACGCGAGCGGCATGAACCGCAACACGGGCTACGCCGCGACCTTCGAAGTCCTCCCGGACTAGGCGCGGTGCGCCGGGTCGCCGTACCCCATGTGCTGACGGCCCAGACGGCGAAGCCCCGCCCGGACGGGCGATCGGCGTTGCTGACGGGCCAGACGATGGGGGTGACCTGGAGCTTGAAGGCCTGGGTCCCGCCTGCGCTCGCGGACGCGGCGCTCTCCGCCGCCGTGCAGGTTGCCTGCGACACCGTCGTCGCCCAAATGAGCACGTGGGAGCCGGGTAGCGACATCAACCGCTACAACGACGCTCCCGCCGGCGCCTGGGTCTCGGCGCCCGCGCACCTGCTGACGGTGGTGAGCGCAGCCCTAGTGATCGCGGAACTGAGCGAGGGCGCTTTCGATCCGACGGTCGGTCCACTTGTCGACCTTTGGGGATTTGGTCCTCACGGGCCGGTTGCGTCCGAGCCGACGCCGATACGCCTGCAGGCTGTCTCCCTCGGCTGGCGGGACATCCGACTGGACAGGCCAGCGGGGCGCCTCTTCCAGCCCGGCGGGCTTCGACTGGACCTGTCCGGGATCGCCAAGGGGTACGGCGTCGATCTGGTGGCCGAGGCGCTGACGGCGCTGGGCGTCCGCGACTTTCTGATCGAGATCGGCGGCGAGCTTCGCGGTAGCGGGGTGAAGGGCGACGGCGAGCCGTGGTGGGTCGAGCTCGAGGCGCCGCCGGACAGCCGGCTGACCGATGCGCCGATCCTGGTCGCCTTGCACGGGTTGTCCGTCGCGACGTCCGGCGACTGGCGTCGCACGTGGTCCTCCGGCGGGCGACGCTACAGCCACACCCTCGACCCGGCGACCCGGGCGCCCGTGGACGACGGTGTGGCCGCTGTCAGCGTGCTGGATCCCGATTGCATGCGGGCGGATGCGCTCTGCACAGCGCTGACCGTGCTCGGGCCCGCGGCACGGTACTTCGCCGTCCGTCACGACATTGCAGCCGCCATTGTGTTCCGGGACGGCCCGCGCTGGACCGAGTGGGCGTCTCCCGCCCTGGTGCGTTTGCTGGACTAGCCGCTTAGTTCGCGGCGCCCGCGCTCAGCCGTCGGCGGCGATCACTACGAAGGGCGCCCAGTAGGCCGGATGGCCCCACTCGGGCCGCCAGCCTGGCAGGGACGCGCCATCGGGCTTCCGGCCCGTCCGCACGGTGCGCATGGCCTTCTGCAACGCCTGCGCCTTGGACAGGCGCGGGTTGGCCTTCTGGATCGCCAGGGTCTGAACGGTCAGGGCCGCCGTCGCGTCATCGAACACCCGCCAGTGGCTCACCAGCAGGGCGCGGGCGCCGGCGTAGAGAAAGGCCCGCGCCAAGCCCGACAGATTGTCGGCGCCCGGCGTGCCATCGGTCCCAGCGGTGTTGCAGGCCGACAGGATCACCCAGTCGGCGGACAGCTCCAGGGCGGCGGCCTCGGAGGCGGTGAGCACGCCGTCGTCCTGCGCCGTGGCGCGCCCCGGGGGACTCAGGATCAGGCCGGGCTCGTCCAGACCGGCGATCTCATGCGACAGCAGACCATGGGTCGCGATGGCGACCACGCCCGCCTTCGCGAGATCCGGTGAGGTCTTGATCGCCCCCTCGGTCGCCTTCGCGCCCAGGCGAACGGCGCCTTGCGGCGCGCCGAGCGTGCGCGCCATGGCCCGAAGCTCGCTCGCTGTGCCGGGCAGGGGGGTGAAGATCGAGCCGGGCGGGCGAGGATCGCCGACCCGCTGCGCCCCGAGCCAGGCATCGCTGACGGTTGGATCGCCATATCCGACAAACGACCATCGCTGGGCGCTCGGCCGCTTCGACGGGCCGCTGGCGCGCAGGCTGGCCACCGCGGGTAGGGTGGTCAGGGCATAACGGTCAGCCAGCCAGCTTGTGGCGCCCAAGGCCTGGGCCGGCGCCTTGCCTGCTGTGGGCGGCGCGGTGGGCAGCAACCCCAGCGGCAGGCCGCCCAAGGCCCCGGAGGTGGTGACGAACAGCCGGTCGACGCCCGACAGCGCGCCCTCCACCGGTTGGATCAGATCGCGGTACAGGCTGTAGGCCGCCTGCAGATCGAATGTCGCGAGATGGCCGTCCGCGGCGGGACGCGCCTTGCCGCCACAGGCGCCGTCGTCGACCTGGCAGCGCAGCGCCCGAATGCGCGCCTCAAGGCCAGCCTGTCCGCCTTCCAGGCGGTTCCAGGCGCTGCGGGTGCGCGACAGCGCGAAGACGTGCACATCGTCGCCCGTCGGCACGATGAACAGCATCCCCTCGCCAGGGCGAAGACGCTTCTGGGCCTGAGCGAGGGTGAGCGCCTGGGGCGAGATGGTCTCGGCGTACTTCGGATTGTCCTTCTTCAGCCGGGCGTCGAGAACGGCGAGCTCCCGGCCGACCGCGTCCAGGGCGGCCCCGACCCGGGCGGCCCTGGACGGGTCGTCTTGCGGCATCGCCTGGGCGAGCTGCCCCTCGATCTGCCGCACCTGGCCGGCGAGATCCTGACGGACACGCGCGTCGCCGGCTGCGGCCTTGCGGGTGAAGGCGGCCCGCGCCGCGGTCTGGGCCAACGCGCGCGCGGCGGGCGAGACCTCCAGATCCTGCGCGGCGGTGAAGGCCTGGTCCTGCAGCCGAAGCGACTCGGCCGGCTGCTCCCGGGAGGCCAGCCAGGCCAGCCGCAGATAGCGGCGGAAGACCGGCTCGGCCGCGTGCCCCGTCTCACTATCGGCCCGCGCCCGGCGGATCGCGGCGTCGGCGTCCGATCCCGCCGCGCCCAGGTCGGCCGAGCGGCGCGCGCGAAGGATGGCGACGGCGCGCGACGACAATTGCTCCGCCCCGGCATTAGCCGCCATCCGGTGCTGAAGCTCGGCCAGGGCGTCGTACGCCGCGGCGGTTGCGGGGTGTCGCTCGCCCAGCGCCGCGCGTCGGATCTCCAGCGCGCGGCTGAGCAGCGGCTCGGCATCGGCGAACCGACCGCGCGCTTGGATATCGGTCGCAAGCGCGACCAGGGCCTGAGCGGTGGCCGGATCGGCTTCGCCCTTCGCCGCGCGGACGATCGCCAGGGCGCGACGATGCAGACGTTCCGCTTCGGCGCGTTTGCCGCGCGCGGCCAGATTGTCCCCCAAGGCGCCGTAGCTGGCGCCGGTGTCGGCGTGCGTCTCGCCCAGGTGGCTGCGACGGATGGCCAGGGCTTGCCTTAGCAGGGGCTCGGCCTCGGCCGCTCGCTTCTGGGCGCCGAGGTTTGCGCCCAGGGCCGCCGCGTCGGCAGCGGTCGCCGGATGTCGCTTGCCCCGCACGTCGGCGTCGATGGTCAGCGCCAGACGCAACAGGGGTTCAGCTTCCGCGTGACGTCCCTGGGCGTCGAGGTTGGCGCCCATCCGGGCGTAGGCTTGGGCGGTGGCCGCGTCGCGCTCGCTGAAGATCTCGCGGCGGATCGCCAGCGACCGGCGATGCAGCGGCTCGGCTTCGACATGCCGGCCCAGGTCGTCCAGCGTGGCTGCGAGCGCGCCGATGTCGGCGGCAAGGCGCGGATCCTTGGTCCCAAGCAGACGTGTGTCGACCTCAAGCGCCGCGCGATAGAGCGGCTCGGCGTCCGCGGGCCGCGACTGGGCGCGCAGGACGTCGGCAAGGGCGACCGCGGCCGCCGCCGCCTCAGCGCCAGTCTCGCCGAACATCGTCCGGGTTGTGGCCAGCATCTTCCGCCGGAGCGGTTCGGCCGCCTCGAAGCGCCCGCGCCGTTCCAGCACGCCCGCCAGGTTCGACATGGCGAGCAACGTCTGAGGGTGTCGCGGGCCCAACGCCTTGCGGTCGATCTCGAGGGCGCGCCGGTAGAACGGCTCTGCCGCCGCGTCACGGCCCTGGCGCACCAGGGCCTGTCCGATCCAGGACCAAGAGACGGCGGTCACCGCGGCCTCTGGCCCGTAGGCGCGTTCTTCGATCCGAGCGCGCTTGCGGGTGATCATCTCAAGCCGGCGCCAGTCGCCCTCGGCGCGGGCTTGTTCGGCCCTGACCACGAGGTCCTGCCACGCCGAGGTTTCCGCGACTGTCAGGGCGCGT
>JAIXTR010000445.1 GCA_027483845.1 Caulobacteraceae bacterium
CTATGTGACCTGTTCGGTGCTGCCCGAGGAGGACGAGGACCGCGTCGCCGCCTTCCTTGAAAGTCACCCCGAGTTCGCGCGCCAGCCCGCGGCCGCCGACGCCGAGTTGACGCCGTTCCTCACCGCCGATGGCGACCTGCGCCTGACCCCCCGATCCTCCGGCACCGACGGCTTCTACGTCGCGGTGCTCGAGAAAGCCCGCTAACGGAGCCCCATGACCACCACGGCCCAAGCCTCCTCTGCCCAGGCCCATGAAAAGGTCCTGATCGTCGACTTCGGCAGCCAGGTGACCCAGCTCATCGCGCGCCGGCTGCGGGAGGCGGGCGTCTATTGCGAGATCCACCCCTACGACAAGGTGGACGCCATGCTGGACGCCTTCGGGCCCAAGGCGGTGATCCTGTCGGGTGGGCCCGCCAGCGTGCACGAGGACGCGAGCCCCCGCGCGCCGCAACGGATCTTCGAGATGGGCGTCCCGGTGCTCGGCATCTGCTACGGCGAGATGACCATGTGCGCCCAGTTGGGCGGGGCGGTGGAAGGCGGCCACGACCGCGAGTTCGGCCGCGCCGAGATCCGCATCCAGCAGGAAAGCCCGCTGCTCGAGGGCTTGGGCGACCTGGGCCACGCCGAGACGGTCTGGATGAGCCACGGCGACAAGATCACAGCGATCCCGCAGGGCTTCGAGGTGGTCGCCACCTCGGACGGCAGCCCGTATGCGGTAATCGCCGACGAGGGCCGCCGCTTTTACGGCATCCAGTTCCACCCGGAGGTGGCCCACACCCCCCGCGGCGCGCTGATCCTGCGCAACTTCACCCACCGCATCGCTGGGCTGAAGGGCGACTGGACCATGGCCTCCTATCGCCAGGAGCAGGTGGCCAAGATCCGCGCCCAGGTCGGCGACGCCAAGGTGATCTGCGGCCTCTCCGGCGGCGTGGACAGCTCCGTCGCCGCCGTCCTGATCCACGAGGCCATCGGCGACCAGCTGACCTGCGTGTTCGTCGACACCGGCCTGCTGCGCAAGGATGAGGCGACACAGGTCGTCACCCTGTTCCGCGACCACTACAACATCCCGCTGGTCCACGTGGACGCCGGCGACCTGTTCCTAGGCGAACTGGCCGGGGTCACCGACCCGGAGACCAAGCGCAAGACCATCGGCCGGCTGTTCATTGAGGTCTTCGACCGCGAAAGCGCCAAGATTGAGGGGGCCGCCTTCCTGGCCCAGGGCACCCTCTATCCCGACGTCATCGAGAGCGTGTCGGCCAGCGGCGGACCGTCGGCGGTGATCAAGAGCCACCACAACGTGGGCGGCCTGCCGGAGTACATGAAGCTCAAGCTGGTCGAGCCGCTGCGCGAACTGTTCAAGGACGAGGTCCGGGCGCTGGGCGTGGAGCTGGGCCTGGCCCCGGCCTTCGTCGGCCGTCACCCGTTCCCCGGTCCTGGCCTCGCCATCCGCATCCCCGGCGAAATCACCCGCGAGAAGGTCGCCGTCCTGCAACAGGCCGACGCCATCTACCTCGAGGAGATCCGCAAGGCCGGCCTCTACGACAGCATCTGGCAGGCCTTCGCCGTGCTGCTGCCGGTGAAGACGGTTGGTGTCATGGGCGACGCGCGCACCTACGAAGACGTCCTGGCCCTGCGCGCCGTGACCTCGACCGATGGGATGACCGCCGACTTCTTCGAGTTCCCGTGGGAGGTCCTGGGTCGCTGCGCCACGCGGATCATCAACGAGGTCCGCGGCGTCAACCGCGTCGTCTACGACGTCACCAGCAAGCCCCCCGGCACCATCGAGTGGGAATGATCCGATAGCCTTCAGAGGCTATCGCGGGAGCCCGACAAAGTCACGTAAGTGATTGAACGAAAACGTGATTGTTGTCGAAGTCTATCGGCATCTATCGGCGAGCAGCGGTTCGTTCTGGCGGTAGCAATGACGGCGCCGCTCCCGCTTGCCTGCCATGTGTCTCAGCGATACCGTCATCTGGAAAGCACCGCGTGACGGTATTTTTGAGAGCTCAAGCCTCGAAAATATTAGGGAAAATTGGTGCGGAAGTCGCTCAGAAATGGGTGACGGTATTCTCTGGAGCCGCCCGTGCTTACCGACACAGCCCTCAAGAACCTCAAGGCGAGGGATAAGGCGTACAAGGTCGCCGACCGCGATGGCATGTACGTCCACGTCACGACATCTGGGTCGATCACCTTCCGGTACGATTACCGTCTGAACGGACGGCGCGAAACGCTGACGATCGGTAAGTACGGGCCATCAGGGCTGTCCTTGGCGCGAGCGCGTGAGAAGTGCCTGGACGCCCGTCGAGCGGTCGCAGAGGGGCTTTCGCCGGCTCAGGAGAAGCAACGCGAGAAACGGCGGGTGCTAGAGGCGAAGAGCTTCGGCGAGTTTGGGGAGCGCTGGTTCAATGAGGCGCCCATGGCGGATAGCACCAGGGCGATGCGGCGATCGATCTTCGAACGCGATCTGCTTCCGGCCTTTCGCAATCGCCTCTTGTCGGAGATCACGCCGGACGACCTGCGAGCCCTTTGCGCGAAGATCAAGGGTCAGGGCGCGCCAGCCACCGCGATCCACGTGCGGGACATCCTCA
>JAIXTR010000483.1 GCA_027483845.1 Caulobacteraceae bacterium
CCTTCGACGTCGAGGTGATCCGCTCCTGCAGGTTACCCATCTCGGTGGCGAGCGTCGGCTGATAGCCCACCGCCGAGGGGATGCGGCCCAGCAGCGCCGACACTTCCGAGCCGGCCTGGGTGAAGCGGAAGATGTTGTCGATGAAGAGCAGAACGTCCTTGCCCTCCTGGTCGCGGAAGTACTCCGCTTGAGCCAGGCCGGTCAGGGCGACGCGGGCGCGGGCGCCCGGGGGTTCGTTCATCTGGCCGTAGACCAGGGCGCACTTGGAGCCCTCGGTCGAACCGCCGTTTTCCTTCGGGTCCATGTTCACATGGGACTCGATCATTTCGTAGTACAGGTCGTTGCCCTCGCGGGTCCGCTCGCCGACGCCCGCCAGCACCGAGTAGCCGCCGTAGGCCTTGGCGATGTTGTTGATCAGCTCCTGCATCGTCACGGTCTTGCCGACGCCGGCGCCGCCGAACAGCCCGATCTTCCCGCCCTTGGTGTAGGGGCAGAGCAGGTCGATGACCTTGATGCCCGTGACCAGCACTTCCGCCGCCGTCGTCTGTTCGGCGAAGGAGGGGGCCTCACGGTGAATCGAGGCCGAGAAGGGCGAGTTGATCGGGCCGGCTTCGTCGATCGGCTCGCCGATGACGTTCATGATACGGCCAAGGCAGGCCGGGCCGACCGGCACGGTGATGGCCTTGCCCGTATCGACCACCGGCTGACCGCGGGTCAGGCCTTCGGTGGTGTCCATGGCGATGGCGCGCACGGTGTTTTCGCCGAGGTGCTGGGCCACTTCCAGAACGAGCCGGAAGGGCTGGCCCGTCCGCTGGTCAACGTTGGTGGTTTCCAGGGCGTTCTGGATCGCGGGCAGGTGGCCCTCGAACTCGACGTCGACGACGGCGCCGATGATCTGCACCAGCTTGCCGGTGGCGACGGCCGAGGTGGCGGTCGCCTTCGGGGCGGCGGCGGCCTTGGCGGGCGCGCGCTTGGCGGGAGCCTTGGCGGCGGCGGGCTTCTTGGCGGCGGTGGTGGTGGCCATGTCCAACTCTCTCGTTCGGCTCTAGATCGCTTCGGCGCCGGAGATGATCTCGATCAGCTCCTTGGTGATTTGCGCTTGGCGGGCTCGGTTCATTTGCAGCGTGAGGCTGGCGATCATGTCGCCGGCGTTGCGGGTGGCGTTGTCCATCGCCGTCATCTGGGCGGCGAAGAATCCAGCCTGGTTCTCCAGCATGGCGGAGAAGATCTGGGTCGTGACGTTGCGCGGCAGCAGTTCGGCGAGGATCGACTCCTCGTCCGGCTCATATTCGTAAGCGGCGCCCTTGAGGTCGATCGGCTTGGAGCCAGCGGCGATCTCGGCCGGGATCAGCTGCTTGCCGGTCGGCACCTGCGTGACCACGGACTGGAACTTCGAGAAGAACAGCGTGACCACGTCGATCTCGCCGGCCTCGAACATCGCCTGGATCTTGGTGGAAACCTCTTCGGCCACGGCCAGCGAGGGATTGCCGCCAACCTCGAAGGTGTCGACGAGGCGGGTGGCGTGGAGACGACGCAGCTGATCGCGGGCCTTGCGGCCCACGGTCATCACCTTCACGTCCTTGCCCTCGGACAGCAGGGCATCGATGCGTTGGCGCGCCGCGCGGACGATCGACGAGTTGAACCCGCCGGCCAGACCGCGGTCCGAGGTCGCGATCACCACCAGCTGGCGCTGGGTCGAACCCGTGCCCACCAGCAGCTTCGGCGCGCCGTCGCCCGTGACGCCCGCCGCCAGATTGGCGATCACCGCGGCCATGCGCTCGGCATAGGGACGCGAGTTCTGGGCGGCGTTCTGCGCGCGGCGCAGCTTCGCCGCCGCAACCATTTGCATCGCCTTCGTGATCTTCTGGGTGGATTTCACCGCAGAGATCCGATTGCGCATTTCCTTGACGCTGGCCATCGCCGGCTACTCGCTCCTGCTCGTCGTCTTAGCCGAAGGTTTCGGCGAAGCCGGCGAGGACGGTCTTCAGATCGTCTTCGACGTTCTTGAGGTCCTTCTCGATCCGGATCTTGTCCAGCAGCGGCTGGTGCTTGGCGTGCAGGTGCGACAACAGCTCACGCTCGAAGCGGCCGACCTGGTTGGTCGGGATCTTATCGAGGTAACCGCGGGTGCCGGCGTAGATCACCGCCACCTGCTCCTCGACCGACAGCGGCGAGTACTGGGGCTGCTTCAGCAGCTCGGTCAGACGCTCGCCGCGCGCCAGCATGCGCTGGGTCGCGGCGTCCAGGTCGGAGCCGAACTTCGCGAAGGCGGCCATTTCCCGATACTGGGCCAGCTCGCCCTTGATCGGACCAGACGCGGTCTTCATCGCCTTGATCTGGGCCGAGGAGCCCACGCGGCTCACCGAGATGCCCACGTTCACGGCGGGGCGGATGCCCTGGAAGAACAGGTCGGTCTCGAGGAAGATCTGGCCGTCGGTGATCGAGATCACATTGGTCGGAATGTAGGCCGACACGTCGTTGGCCTGGGTCTCGATCAGCGGCAGGGCGGTCAGCGAGCCCGAGCCGTTGTCCTTGTTCAGCTTCGCGGCGCGCTCGAGCAGACGAGAATGCAGATAGAACACGTCGCCCGGATAGGCTTCGCGGCCC
>JAIXTR010000181.1 GCA_027483845.1 Caulobacteraceae bacterium
CCGCCGGCCGCGCGCTTGGAGAGGCGCCGGCGGCTCACGTGTATTTCTTGAAGATCACCGAGGCGTTGGTGCCGCCGAAGCCGAAGCTGTTCGACAGCGCCACGTCGATCTTCATCGGCTTGGGCTTGCGCGGCACCAGGTCGATCTTGGTCTCGACGGAGGGGTTGTCCAGGTTGATCGTCGGCGGCGCGATCTGGTCGCGGATCGCCAGGCAGGTGAACGCCGCCTCGATGGCGCCGGCCGCCCCCAGCAGGTGGCCGGTGGCCGACTTGGTCGAGCTCATCGTGGCCTTGCCGACCGCATCGCCCAGCAGCCGCTCGACCGCGCCCAACTCGATCTCGTCGCCCAGGGGCGTCGAGGTGCCGTGGGCGTTGATGTAGTCGACGTCGGCCATGGTGAGGCCGGCGTCCTTCAGGGCCGCCGTCATGGCGCGGTAGCCGCCGGCGCCGTCCTCGGCCGGGGCCGTGATGTGGTAGGCGTCGCCGCCCATGCCGTAGCCGATGATCTCGGCGTAGATCTTGGCCCCGCGCGCCAGGGCGTGCTCCAGCTCCTCCAGCACCACGATGCCGGCGCCTTCGCCCATGACGAAGCCGTCGCGGTCCTTGTCATAGGGACGGCTGGCCTTGGTGGGCTCGTCGTTGAAGCTGGTCGACATGGCGCGGCAAGCGATGAAACCGGCGATGCCCACCGGCACCACGCTGGCCTCGGCCCCGCCGGCGATCATGACGTCGGCGTCGCCGTACTTGATGATCCGCGCCGCGTCGCCGATGGCGTGGGCGCCCGTGGCGCAGGCGGTGACCACCGCGTGATTCGGGCCCTTGAACCCGTAGCGGATGGAGACCTGGCCGCTGATCAGGTTGATGAGCGCCGAGGGGATGAAGAACGGGCTGACCCGGCGGGGGCCCTTCTCGTGCAGCTCGATGGCCGTCTCGGCGATGGTGCCGAGGCCGCCGATGCCCGAGCCGATCATCACGCCCGTGCGCTCGCGGCTCTCTTCGTCCTCGGGCATCCAGCCGGCGTCCCGCACGGCCTCGTCGGCCGCCGCGATCCCATAGAGGATGAAGTCGTCGACCCGCCGGCGATCCTTCGCCGACATGGTCTTGTCGGGGTCGAAGGACCCCTCGATATCCGGGCCGCCTCCGCCCCGCCCGTCGACCCGCGGCACTTCGCAGGCGACCTTGCAGGCATAGTCTGACACGTCGAACGCGGTGATGTTCCCCGCCCCGGACTTGCCCTCCAGGATCCGCTTCCAGCTCAGCTCGGTTCCCTGCCCCAGCGGGGTGAGAAGCCCGATGCCGGTGACGACGACTCGACGCATGGCCCTACCTCAGAAACGAAACCGCCGCGCCATCGGGCTCGAAGTGACCCAGGGACGCGGCGGCTCTTGATCCAGTGCGTGAAGAAACGGCCTTAGCCGCCCAGCCGCTCACTGATGAATTTCACGGCGTCGCCGACGGTCTGGATGTGCTCCGCGGCATCGTCGGGGATTTCGATATCGAACTCTTCTTCGAACGCCATCACCAGCTCGACGTTGTCGAGGCTGTCGGCGCCCAGGTCGTCGATGAAGGAGGCCTTTTCGGTGACCTTCTCGGGGTCGGCATCGAGGTGCTCGATAACAATCTTGCGGACGCGTTCAAGAACGTCGGACATTTGGGTAGGTCCCTCAGGGCTTAGTCAGTGCTTGCATCGACGACGGTGAGGTTGAAGTCAACTGCCGCCTTGGTGATCAAATTCCGGGGCCGGGTAGCATGTTCCCCACGGCCGGCGATAGTCAGATCATGGCCATGCCGCCATTCACGTGCAGGGTCTGCCCCGTGACATAACCCGCCTCGTTCGAGGCGAGATACGCGCAGGCCGCGGCCACGTCGCTTCCCGAACCCAGCTTGCCGGCCGGGATCGTGGCGAGGATCTGCGCCTTCTGTTGCTCGTTCAAGGCGTCGGTCATCGGACTGGCGATCATCCCGGGCGCCACGCAGTTGACGGTGATTCCCCGCGTCGCGACCTCCTGGGCCAGCGCCTTGGAAAAGCCGATCATCCCCGCCTTGGACGCCGCGTAGTTGGCTTGGCCCGGGTTGCCGGTGACACCCACGACCGACGTGATGCCGATGATCCGCCCGAAGCGGCGTTTCATCATGCCCCGCATGGCCGCGCGGCTCAGTCGGAAATAGCTTTCCAGGTTGACCTTCAGGACCGCCTCCCAGTCCTCGTCCTTCATCCGGAGCAACAGGCCGTCCTTGGTGATCCCAGCGTTGGCCACCAGGATATCGAGCGGCGCGCCCGCGGCGGCCTCCGCAGCCTCGATCAGGCCGTCGACGGCCGCCGAATCAGACAGGTTGGCCCCCGCGACGGACACCCGCTCGCCCAGCGCACCCGCCAGTTCGTTGAGCACGGCCTCCCGCGTCCCGGACAAAACGACGTGGGCGCCCTGGGCGTGAAGGGCCTTGGCGATTTCGGCGCCGATGCCGCCGGTCGCGCCGGTGACCAGGGCGGTCTTGCCAGTCAGATCAAACATCACGGGCCTTTCAGAGCGACTTGGCGAAGGCTTCGAGGTCGGCGGGACCGTTCAGCGGAACAGCTTCCGAATCGGGTGCGATCCGCTTGGCCATGCCCGAGAGCACCTTGCCGGCGCCCGCTTCGGCGAAGCGGGTGACGCCGCCGGTCTCGGCCATCCAGATCATGCTCTCGCGCCAGCGGACCCGGCCCGTGACCTGCTCCACGAGCATCCGGCGGATCGCCTCGGGATCGTTCGTCGGCGTGGCGATGACATTGGCTACGAGGGGCGCCCGCGGACTGAGAATGGTTGCGGCGGCCAGCGCCTCGGCCATCTCGTCGGCGGCCGGTTGCATGAGCGGGCAATGGAACGGGGCCGAGACGTTCAGCGGGATCGCCCGCGCGCCGAGTTCCTTGGCCTTCTCGATGGCGCGGTCAACCGCGGCCTTCTCGCCAGAGATGACGACGTTGCCGGCGTTGTTGTCGTTGGCCACGACGCAGACCCCGACCTCCGCCCCGGCCGCCGCAGCGGCCTCAGCCAGCGCCAGGTCGGTCTTGGGGCCGATCAGCGAGGCCATGGCGCCCTGCCCCACAGGGACCGCGCGTTGCATGGCCTGGCCGCGGAGCTTCAGCAGCCGCGCCGTATCCGAGAGGCTGATGGCGCCCGCGGCGGCCAGCGCCGAGTACTCGCCAAGGCTATGTCCTGCAACGAAGGCCGCCTTCTCGACGCCCACGCCGAATTCGGTTTCGAGAGTCCGCATCACGGCGACGCTGACCGCCATCAGGGCCGGCTGGGCGTTCTCGGTCAGGGTGAGCTGATCCTCGGGGCCACCCTTCATCAGCGCGAACAGCTTCTGCTCCAGCGCGTCGTCGACCTCCTGGAAGACCTCGCGGGCCGAGGCGAACGCCGCGGCCAGGTCCTGCCCCATGCCGACGGCCTGGCTGCCCTGTCCGGGGAAGAGAAACGCGAGGGTCATGCGATCCCGCTCCTAGTGATTCCGCGGCGCGAGGGTTAGGGGATAGAACTGCCAAGAACAAGAAAGACGAGTTGGGGAGACGTTCATGAAAGCCGTAGTCCGACGCGACAAGCGCCTGGTCTGTGATGAAATCGCCGATCTCAAGCCGGGTGAGGGCCAGCTGCTGGTTCGGACCCTGGCCTGCGGGATCTGCGGATCGGACCTGCATGCGCTTCATCATATGGAGCACATGATCGACCTGTCGCGCCGGGCGGGGGCCCCGGATAGCGGCTTCGACCCCACGGCCGACACGGTGTTCGGGCACGAGTTCTGCGCCGAGATTCTGGACCATGGCCCTGGATCGCCCAAGACGTTGAAGGCCGGGACCCGGGTGGTCAGCGTGCCGGTCACCATGCACGGCGGCGGGATGGAGGCGCTGGGCTTTTCCAACCGGCTGCCAGGCGGGTTCGCCGAGCAAATGCTGCTGAGCGAGGCGCTCGTCCTCGAGGTGCCGAACGGCTTGCCTACCGACAAGGCCGCACTGACCGAGCCGTTCGCGGTCGGCGCGCATGCCGTGGCCAAGGCGCGGCTCGAGCCGAGATCGGTGGCCCTGGTCGTCGGTTGCGGTCCGGTCGGGCTGGCGGTCATCGCCGCGCTAAAGGCCCAGGGGCACGGTCCCGTCATCGCCGCGGACTTCTCGCCCCGCCGCCGGGCCGCAGCGGAGAAGCTGGGGGCGGACATCGTCGTCGATCCGGCCGTCGAGAATCCGCACGAGCGTTGGGAGACCCTTGGCGTTCCACGCACCCGCGCGGCCCAGACCATGATGCGGATGATGGGCAATCCGGTCGCCCAGCCCGTGGTGTTCGAGTGCGTGGGTTCGCCGGGCGTCGTCCAGGCGCTGATCGAGGCGGCGCCCGCCGGATCGCACATCGTCGTGGCGGGCGTCTGCATGGAGACCGACCGCATCGAACCGTCGATCGCCATCACCAAGGAAATCGAGTTGACGTTCGTCTTCGGCTACTCCCCCGAGGAGTTCGCCCTGACGCTGCGCCAGCTGTCCGAGGGGATCATCGACGTCTCGGGCCTGGTCACGGGAACGGTCGGATTGGACGGGGTCGCCGGCGCCTTCACGGCCCTGGGCGACCCCGAGGCGCATGTGAAGATCCTGGTGCAGCCCAACGCCTAGCGCCCGGGGAGCCCGCCAGGGTGATCGCGGACGTAAGCCTTGGCGGCGGCGCTGAGATCCGCCGACACGGCGCCATCGATCGGGCCGATGTAGTATCCCTGCTGGGCCAGGTAGCGCTGGGTGTCGGCGACGGACGGGCTGTCGGTCGCCGGCTCCGGCGCGGCGGCTGGCGTTTCGAGGAGGGCGACCTTGCTGGCGGCGGCGGCGTCGCCAGCCTTGGCGGCAAGGCTCAGCCAACGGCGCGCCTCGCTCGGATCCTTGTCGACCCCACGGCCGCTCTCGTACATGAGCCCCAGGTTATACTGGGCGTCGGTGACCCCGCGGTCGGCAGCGCGGCGGAACCAGACCGCCGCCTCGCGCATGTCTTGCTCGCCGCCCTCGCCTTCCATCAGGAAGATGCCGGCGTTGTACATGGCCCTGCGGTCTCCGCCGCGCGCCGCGCGCAGAGTCCAACGACGCGCCGCACCGAGATCCTGTGACAGGCCCCGCTCGCCCGCCTCGTAGAAGTTGGCCAGTTGCAACTGGGCGCGGGTGTCGCCCGCCTGAGCCAGCGCGCTCAAGCGGCGCACCGCGGTCGGCTCGCCCCGCGCCAGCGCGGCCGACACCGTGGCGAACGTGTCAGCCGTCCGCCGGCTGGTCGGGGGCGAAGGTGGGGCGTCGGGGATCGCAGCGTAAACCGGCGGGGGCGGCGCAGGGGGCGCCGTCGCCTCTGGGGCGGCTGGCGGATCTTCGACGGCGGTCCGCGCATCGTCCGGCGCGAGCGTCGCTGTGGCCGCCGGCGCGGAGGCCTTCGGCTTTGTCAGCGCGGTGACCCCAACAACCGCGCCACACAGCAGGGCGCAAAGCGCCGCGGCGGCGAGCACCAGACGCACCGCGCCCGCGCTGAACAGCGGGCGCTTCGCCGCCCGGGCCTGAGCCAGTTCCGCCAGCGTGGCGTCGAGCCGCGCTGTCAGCTTCGCCTCGCGGGCGGCCGCTGCGGCCAGTTCGGTTTCCAGGCGGGCGTTCAGCGCCGACAGGGCGGCCGACAGGTCTGAGGCCCGGCCCTGGAGCGCATCCGCATCGCTGCCCATCCGGGCGGCCAGCCGCTCCATCTGCTGGACCAGCGCGATCGCCGTATCGCGGCGCATCGGCTCGGGCGACGCCAGCCGGCGGGTGAACTCCGCCAGCACCTGCTCGAAGCGGAGACGCGCGGAGCGTGTGTCGCCCGTCCCGCTCAGCGGGACGTCCGGACCGCTCAACCAGCTACCGTCGTCGGGCATGCCGTCTCCAAGGGCGCATTGCGCGCGTCGTCGAACGGACCCTAGGGGGACAGGACTGCCATATGGTAAACGCGGCGCTCACGTTTGCCGTGTGGCCGAGACTCGCCGGGCGACCACTGATCGCTTGCGCGTGTCGAAACACCGGTATTCAACTGTCCGGCTCCTACTCTCCCAAGGAAACGACACATGCGCCTCGTCCTCGCCGCCGCCACGCTCGCCGCACTCTGCGCCTCGCCGGCCCTCGCCGCCCTGAAGGCTGGCGACAAGGCCCCCGACTTTGTCGCCGACGGCTTCCAGGCCGGCAAGGCGCTGAAGTTCTCGATGGCCGACGCCCGCAAGAAGGGTCCGGTGGTGCTCTATTTCTTCCCGGCCGCCGACACCAAGGGCTGCAACCTGGAAGCCAAGATGTTCGCCGACGCCATGCCGCAGTTCGCCGCCAGCGGCGCAACAGTGATCGGCGTCACCGCCGGCCAGCTCGAAAAGCTGCAGCAGATCTCGGCCGACACCGACAAGTGCTCGGGCAAGTTCCCCGTCGCCGCCGACCCGGGCGCGAAGATCGCGCGACAGTACGACAGCGTGCTGGTCGCCAAGCCCGACTGGTCGGACCGGACCTCGTATGTGATCGCGCCGAACGGCACGGTGATCCATGCCTATTCCAAGCTCGACCCGACCGAGCACGTGTCGCAGACCCTGGCGGCAGTGAAGTCCTACAAGACCAAGAAGTAGGATCTCCCCGCCCCAGTTGCGGGGCTGACGCTGGCCAGCAGGGGTCTGGCGGTCGGGCGACAAGGGTGAAAACCCTTGCTCGCGCGCGGCTTTTCCCCTATCTGCCCGCCTCTTCACGGATGGCGGTCTCTTCGCGGAACGCAAATGGGTCGGGAAACTCCCGGCCGCCGCGCCAGAGATCCATCGCGTCCGACGGACTTCCGCCGTCGGCTGCGCCGCCCTCCACAACGGAAGAAGGAAACCATGGCGCTCTACGAGCACGTCGTTATCTCGCGGCAGGATATCTCGCCGCAACAAGCCGAAGCCCTCAACGATCAGCTGAAGACCCTCATCGAGGAAGGTGGCGGCAACGTCGCCAAGATCGAGTACTGGGGCCTTCGCAACCTGACGTACCGGATCAACAAGAACCGCAAGGGTCACTACTCCCTGCTCGCGATCGACGCGCCGTCGGACATCGTGAAGGAGATGGAGCGCCTGCTGTCGATCAATGAAGACGTGCTGCGCTACATGACCGTGCGCGTCGACGAGCTCGACCTGGAGCTCTCGCCGATCCTCGCCCGCCGCGATCGCGACCGCGAACGCCGCGACGACGTTCCTCAGTTCTAAGAAAGGGAGGCTCTCGCTATGACCGACGAAACCTCCGCCGCCGCGGCTCCGACCGCTGGCGCCGCCGCTGGCGGCCAACGCCGCCCGTTCTTCCGTCGCCGGAAGGTCTGCCCGTTCTCCGGCGCCAACGCGCCGAAGATCGACTACAAGGACGTGAAGCTGCTTCAGCGCTACGTGTCCGAGCGCGGCAAGATCGTGCCCTCGCGCATCACCGCCGTGTCGGCCAAGAAGCAACGCGAACTGGCCAAGGCCATCAAGCGCGCCCGCTTCCTGGCTCTGCTCCCCTACGTCGTGAAGTAAGGGAGCCGCACAGATGAAAGTCATTCTGCTCGAACGTCTCGAAGGCTGGGGCGCTCTCGGTGACGTCGTCACGGTGAAGGACGGCTACGCCCGCAACTTCCTGCTGCCGCGTCAGAAGGCGCTCCGCGCCAACGCCGCGAACCTCAAGGTGTTCGACGCCCAGCGCGCCGACATCGAGGCCCGCAACGCCAAGGCCAAGGAAGCCGCTGGCGTGGCCGGTGAAAAGCTGGACGGCACGTCGTACATCATGATCCGCCAAGCGGGCGAATCCGGCCAGCTTTACGGCTCGGTCGCCGGTCGCGACGTGGCCGATGCGGTCAACGCCGAAGGCGGCAAGATCGAACGCTCGATGGTGGCGCTCGACAAGCCGATCAAGACCCTCGGCCTGCACGAAGTGAAGGTGCGCCTGCATTCGGAAGTGACGGTCACCGTCACCCTGAACATCGCGCGCAGCCAGGACGAAGCTGAACGCCAAGCGCGCGGCGAGAACGTCATCAACGCTCAGTTCGAGGAAGAACGCGAAGCCGCCGAACAGGCTGCTGCGGACATGCTCGAAGGCGGCGCTGGCACGCACGAAATGTCGGGCTACGACGCTTAGATCCATCTGGATCGATACGACGAGGACGGCGCGGAACTCCGGTTCCGCGCCGTTTTTTGTTCGGGCGACATCGCCTGCCTACGTCCGAAACTGACGCAGACATACCGTAGATGTCCCGTTCGGGCGTCTGCTCCGGCGCAGGGACGCCGCGCCCTTGTCCACAGGCGCTCAATCGTGTGTGGACAGGTCCCATATTGTGCAACGCGCCGCAGTGCTGCGAGGCTCGCCGTTGTCTATCCG
>JAIXTR010000561.1 GCA_027483845.1 Caulobacteraceae bacterium
CACGACCAGTTCTTCGATCTCGTTGGTCGCGGCCTGCGCATAGGCCGCGCCGGCCATCGCCGCGCTCGTCGCGGCCGTCGCCGCCCAAACGCAAGACAGCAGAATTCGCTTTCTGGATATCATTGGAACGCTTCCCTCAAGCCCATTTTGATAGCGCCTTTGTCGACGCTTAAATTCGAATGTCCGGCATGGTGGATGTCACGTCAACCAACAGGTTACATATACCCTCGATTTTCGAACATGTTGTATGGTCTGAAGTTGCAGTCGGTCGGGCGCGCGAGCGCAACGCCGCGCACGCCGCGAGACGCTCCCCAGTTTCAGGTTTGACCGCTGATGCCGAGGCGCAGATTTGACTGGATGGTTCGGGCAGATCCAGCCGCATAAGAGGGCGTCGGCGACTACTCCGTGATGTCGATGCTCTCGGGCGCCTTGCCGTCGCGTTCGGCCTTGCGCGCGCCGGCGAGGATGCCCGGCAGGGCGTAGTTCCCCTCATGGCACGCGTACTCGTACATCGGCCCCGATGTGGCGTTCATCGCCATCTCGGCCCGCCAGGTCTGGGTGAAGACCTCGGGGTCGGTGACCTCGAAGGCGTAGAGGATCTGACGGTCGGCGACGCGGGTGAAGCGCTCGATCACCTTGGCGTTCGGCGACAGGAACAGGCTGGCGCCGAAGTAGGGTCGCAGCGATTCGGCCGGATTGAAGTTGGTGGTCTCGACCACCAGCGTGTCGCCCTCCCACCAGCCGACGCTGTCGCCCATCCAGGGGCGGATATGGGCCGGCTGATGCTTGCGGTCGCCCAGTCGGATGATGCGCGCGTCGTGGTTCATCTCGACCACGATGACCACGTGGTCCTTGGCCTGCTGGATCTGATAGTTGTTGTTGTAGAGCACGTTCATCATCGGCGGTCCCGCCGTCGATCCGAAGCCCAGCATGCAGCGCTCGCCCAGGGGCCGGCCCTCGGGGCCGTCGAAGTTCATCCGCGCCGACTTTAGCGTGGCGTCGAACAGCTTCCGGCCCGCCGGGCTCCACGGCAGCTTGCCGTCGGCCGGGTCCACCAGCCACGAGGTCCGGACCTGACCCCCGATGCGGCCGTAGGACGTGCCAGGGTCGATCCAGGCGGTGTTGTAGCCGCCCGGATCATTGGCGGCGGGCGGGGCCGGGGCGTTGGGATCGGTGGGCGCGTTGGAGGCGCTCATTATCTTCGCGCGCGTCTGCTCGGCGGCCTTGGCCTGGGCCTCGGTGATGGTCAGCGTCTTGAAGTTGGCTGGCCGCTCCAGGCTGGTCAGGGAGGCGTTGGTCCATACCCCCTCGAAGTCAGGCTGGCCGAACGCGTTGCGAGGGGCCTTGTAGGTCGCCTGGGCGGCGGCGGACGAGGCGAGGGCGGCGAGGGTCAGGCTCAGCAGCAGACGGCGCATGGGCTCAGCCCTTCCGGTCGGCGAGGGCGGCGTAGACAGCCTTGGGCGAGATATCACGGACGGCGGGCGTGCCGCCGCCGGGGATCGAACCGTTCAGGTTCTGGATCATGCCGACGAAGACGACGTCGTTGGTCGGGTCGATCCAGAACCAGGTGCCGAAGGCGCCGCCCCACCAGTAGGTGTCCGCCCCCTGCGGCAGGCCACTCTCCGCCGGGCGTTCGTTGACGGCGAAGTCCATGCCAAAGCCGACGCCCTTCTGAACCGGACCGTAGAGATCGACGCCGACGCCGGGCTGGAGCACCGACTTGCGCATCAGCTTGACCGTCTCGGGCTTGAGCACCCGCGCGCCGTCCAGTTCGCCGCCCTGCAGCAGCGCCTGGCAGAAGCGATAGTAGTCGGGCGCGGTGGAATAGAGCCCGCCGCCGCCGGCCAGGAAGCGCGGGGGGCTGGTCAGCAGCCGTCCTTCGGTGGGGATGATTTTGCCGGCCGCGTCGTAGGTGTGGACTCGCACCACGCGGGCCGTCTTGGCGGGATCGACCCAGAACTGGGTGTCGGCCATCTTCAGCGGAGTCAGGATGTGGTCCTGGAAATAGCGGTCCAGTGATTTGCCGGACAGCTTTTGGACGACATAGCCCTGCAGATCGACGCAGGGGCCATAGGCCCAGTCCGTGCCGGGTTGGCTCTCCAGCGGCAGCTTGCTCAGCTTGTCGACCATGCCCTGCAGGTCGGTCTCGCGCAGATTGATCTTGGCGGCGTCATAGACGCCGCTGGTCCCGAAGCCGGCGGTGTGGCTCATCAGCTGGGCCATGGTCATCGGCTTGGTTTGGGCCGTGGGCCCGGCGGCGCCCTTCACCTTGAGGTCGGCGAACTCGGGGATGTGCTTGGCGACCGGATCGTCCAGCTTCCACTTGCCCTGTTCCCACAGCTGCATCATCGCGACGCCGGTGACCGGCTTGGTCATCGAGGCGATGCGGAAGATGCTGTCGACGGCCATCGGCGCCGCGCCCGAGACGTCCTGCTTGCCGTAGGCGTCGAGGTTCACGACCTTGCCCTTGCGGGCCAACAGGGTGACGACGCCCGCCAGCTTCTGCTGGTCGACCAGCGCGTGCATCTGGGCGTTCAGCGCGGCGACGCCGGCGGCTGTGAAGCCTGCCGCCGAGGCGGGCTGGACGGCGATCTTCGCCAGGGCGGGGGCTGCCGCCAGGGTGATCAATCCCCCACCAGCCAGCATCAGGCCGCGCCTGTTCAGCGTCGTCATGGTCATCCTCCCCAAATCATCCGGTCCGTCTGCAGCGGACTGTTCGGGGATGAGCATCCCCTGTTTTCGAATTTTGGACCACCCGTTTTGCGGGGATGTTTCCACGCCTGCGGCCGGCTAGGGTGTAGCCGGTTCCAAGGGATGGGGGAGTCGGGTGGCCGGCATCAGGACGATCGAGGCGCCGGCGAAACGGCCGCTGTGGACGCAGCTCTACGTGCAGGTCCTGGTCGCCATCGTTCTGGGCGCCTTCATCGGCCACGTCTGGCCCGCCACCGGCGAGGCGCTGAAGCCGCTGGGCGACGCCTTCATCAAGCTGGTGAAGATGATCATCGCCCCGGTCATCTTCCTGACCGTGGTCACCGGCATCGCCGGCATGCGCGACATCGGCAAGGTGGGCGGCGTGGCGCTGAAGGCCTTCGCCTATTTCTTCGCGGTCTCCAGCTTCGCCCTGGTCGTCGGCCTGACCGTGGCCAATGTCGTGCAACCCGGCGCGGGTATGCATATCGACCCGGCGACCCTCGATGCCGAAGCGGTGAAGGGCTACGCCGCCAAGTCGCACGACCTGACCCTTGTCGGCTTCCTGATGGACATCATCCCAACCTCGGTGGTGGGGGCGTTCACCGACGGCAACATCCTGCAGGTGCTGTTCTTCTCGATCCCCTTCGGCCTGGCCCTGACCCTGATCGGCGAGCGGGGCGAACCGGTGCTGGCAGTGCTGAACGCCGCCGCCGAGGCCTTCTTCAAGCTGGTGGCGATCTTCATGCGCGCCGCCCCGATCGGGGCCTTCGGCGCCTTCGCCTTCACGGTGGGCAAGTACGGGATCGAAAGCATCGCCAGCCTGGCGGCGCTGGTCGCCACCTTCTACGGGACCTCGATCCTGTTCGTCCTCGTGGTGCTGGGCGCGATCGCGGCGCTGAACGGCTTCTCGATCCTGAAGCTGCTGCGCTACCTCAAGGAAGAACTGCTGCTGGTGCTGGGGACAAGTTCGTCCGAAGCCGCGCTGCCCTCGCTGCTGGAAAAGATGGAGCGGGCGGGGGCGGCCAAGTCGGTCGTCGGGCTGGTCGTGCCGACCGGCTACAGCTTCAACCTGGACGGCACCAACATCTACATGACCCTGGCGGCCCTGTTCATCGCTCAGGCGCTTGGCATCCACCTGTCGCTGGAGGAGCAACTGCTGCTGCTGGGCGTCGCCATGCTCAGCTCCAAGGGCGCGGCGGGCGTTACCGGGGCGGGGTTCATCACCCTGGCCGCGACGCTGCAGGTCGTGCCCAGCGTGCCGGTGGCGGGGATGGCGCTGATCCTGGGCGTGGACCGGTTCATGAGCGAGTGTCGGGCGCTCACCAACTTCGTCGGCAACGCGGTTGCGACGCTGGTCGTCTCACGCTGGGAGGGGCAGCTGGACCGCGAAAAGCTTGCGGCCGCGCTGAATGGGGCGCCCAAACCGGTCGCAGCGGCGCCGGTGGAGTCTGATGCGGACTAGCCCGCGCGGCTGAGGGCCCTTGGCGGCTGGGCGGCCGTGCAGCGCTTGATGGTCGCCATCAGGCCGGCCACCAGGATCGGCTTGGAGACGAAGTCGCTGAACCCCAGAGCCACATACTCCGCGGGCCGGCGCGAATAGACATCCGCGGTCAGGGCGATGACGGGGATGTCGCGCTCGGGGCCGCTGGAGGCGCGCAGTTGGGCGATGACATCCAGGCCGGTCATCCCGGGCATGTGGATATCGAGGAGGACGATGTCGAAGGCTTCGCAGGCCAGACGCTCCAACGCCTCCTGCCCTGAACACGCCATCACCGCGTCATGTCCGAAGGCGCCCAGAATCTCCTGCACGACGCGCAGGTTCATTGGGTCGTCGTCAACGTGCAGGACTTTGAGCCGCCTGCTGATCTCACCCGAGCTGTCAGCCACGGTTGCCGCCTCCGCGGGACGCCTGGGGAATGCGCCCACCTTGACCCCCAAAATGGCGTGCGTGTTTTAAGGTAAGACTGACAGACGTGCTGAATGAATATTAACGGGGGAGACGTCTCTCAGATCTCCGCAAGATCCATCTCAATATGGCGACGTTATGCGACATCGCCACGTATAGCGCGCGCAGGTTGCAAGTCTTCGATAGTTAAGTCCGGACCAACTTGGTCCAGGTCTTCTTGATGCGGATCAAACGCCGAGGGCCAGCACTGCAATGACCGCGGCCGCAGACGCCGCCATGGCGACCGTTTCCGTGAGCCGAGACCAACGGATCACATAACGTACGCGCATCGCCAGCTCCGGGGTTGGGGCTCGCCACCCGGATCTCCGCACTCAGGGGGGAGGGGGACGCGGAACAGGCGAAGGCGGATGGGGTGGCCGCCGGCCGTCCGGGTGGCGAGGTCTCTGATATCCAGTTGTCAGAAGTTAAGTAAATACTGGATACGCCGCTGTCAACGGGCTTTGGCGCGGTACGATCGACGTTCAGCCTGGCGCGGCGTGGCTAGATCCCTGGCACATCCGTCGCCAGCCGCATCATCAGCTTCACAAGCTCTGCCTGTCGCGCCACGCCGGTCTTGTCGAAGATCCGGGCCAGCTGAAAGCGGACCGTGTGGATACTCACCGCAAACCGGTCGGCCGCCTCGGGCAGGCTCAACCCCTCGAACACCGCTGCGGCCAACCGGGCCTCCGCCTGCGTCAGTCCGAAAAGGGTGCGCAGGGCGTCGTGCGGCGGGGGGACGTCGCGCTCCAGATCGGTGACGCAGACCATCGCCATCCTTGGGCGACCGAACACCGGCTCAGGGTCGCCGGTGAGGGGAGAGATGCGGACCGCCAGGGGGAAGCGCTGGCCAGGGCGGGGCAGGTTCAGGGCGCCGCCCTGGCGCCCCCCGGCCGCCGAGGTGGCGCGGCCAATCAGCTCCGCCAGCCGGCGCGCCGCGTCGGACGCCTGGGCCGAAAGCCGGCCACCGACGATGGTCAGTCCGGGACGCGAGCGCATGAGACGTTCCCCCGCGGTGTTGACGTGCCGCACGCTGGCGTCGCCGTCTACGATCAGGACGGCCTGGGACGTCCCCTCAAGGGCGCGTGCGAGGTCCGTGCTGACGCCCGGCGCCACGGCAAGCAGGCGGCCGAGCTTGTAAGCGCGGATCAGATGCGGCTGCAGCCGACGTGCCGCCTCCAGCGCCTCGGCCTCGAAGGCTCCCTTTCGGATGGACCTACCCAGGGCGATGGCGCCGGAGGTGGTGTCATCGAGTTCGAGGCGGATATGCATCGTGGCCCCGGCGTCCTGCGGGCGCATGAAATCGTTGAAGTATTCGCTGCGGTAGTAGTCGTCGATCGGCAGGCAGTCTTCGGTCGTCACGACGGTTGGCCGCCATCCCCGACGCCAAGCGTCCAGATCGTCCACCAGGGTGAAGACGTTCTTGGTGCGGTAGTACTCATGGAAGGCTTGGACCGACGCGGGGTCGATCCGCGCCTCGATCCCCTCGCCGGAGCTATCGATGTGGCTCAGCCGCGTCAGGCAGGCCTGCAAGGCGCCGACGTGGTCGGCGATGGCCTCCAGCACGCCAGGCCAGCGCGTGGAATCCAGCGCCGCGGCGTAGATGTGATCGACCAGCAGGTCTTCAGCGTGTTGGGACAAGCGACAGCCCCGTCGTCAGGTCGGCGGCCCGGTCGGCCAACCCACGTTCTCTCATCGCCAGCTTGCCCCGAAAGACGCAGGGCCGCATCAGCCAAATGGGCTATGCCAGGATCGTCGCGATCAGAGGATGTCCAGGCGCGGCGTGGCGCCCAGGGGGGCCACGATCCGGCAGGCGACGCCCTCAGGCGAGAAGCTGAGTTCGGCCGAGCCGTTGAGTTCGCTGCGAATACCCTGGGCCAGCAGACGGGATCCAAAACCTCGCCGCTTCGGCGGCGTCACAGGCGGCCCGCCGGATTCGCGCCAGACAAGATCAAGCGTGGGGGTCCCACCGCTCGTGTAGAGGCGCCACGACAGATCGACCCGACCCTCCTCATTCGACAGTGCGCCGTACTTCGAGGCGTTGGTGGCCAACTCGTGCAGCGCCATGCCCAGGGCCAGGGCGGCGCGGGCGTCCAGCCGCGCATCGGGCCCGGCCCGCGCGATGCGACGCTCGTCGAACGGAGCCAAGGCCGTCTCGACGATCTTGGCCAGGCCGGCGCCCTCCCAGTTCTCGCGCGTCAGCACGTCGTGGGCTGAGGCCAGCGCCATGAGGCGGCCGGTAAAGATCTCGCTGATCTCCTCGGCGGGCCGACCGGAGCGCAGGGTCTGGCGGGCGATCGATTGCACCGAGGCCAGCGTGTTCTTCACCCGGTGGTTCAGCTCATTGATCAGCAGGGTCCGGCGCTCTTCCGCGCGCTTGCGCTCGTCGATGTCCAGGGCGGCGCTCAAGGTCTTGGTGATGCGCCCGGCGGCGTTGCGTTCGAATGCGACGGCCCGGTCCAGCACCCACCGATAGCCGCCCTCGCGCCGACGGACGCGCAGTTCGAACTCGCTGACCTCCCCGTCGGGCGCGCGGCTGAGATAGGACAGCCGCTGGCCGACCTTCGGGAAGTCGTCCGGGTGGATCAACGACCGGATGAGGTCGCCGCCGCCCGCCTGCAGGTCTTCGGCCGTATAGCCATAGACCCGTTCGGTGCGACCCCCGACCCAGGTGGCCGAGCCCGTCTCGAAGTCGAAGAGATAGTTGGCGGTGGGCGAGACGGCGTTGATATGGGTCAGCCGCGCCTCGTTATCGCGAACACTGCGATCCATCGCCTGGGTGCTTGTGACATCGTACAGTGTGAGGACGACACCATTGATCTTCGCGCCGCCGCCGCCGCGGGGCTCGAGATGCAACCTCACGGCGCGGGGCTCTCCCGACGCGTCGCGCAGCTCCAGCTCGGCGGCGTAGGATGCACCGGTGAAGGCTGCGGCCAGCGGCGCCGTCAGGGCCTCAAGCAACGCTGGGGCGACGGTTCCTGCCTGGTGCTCTCCGCTCGCCGGGACAGGCTTTGTGAGCCAGCGCTGGGCGGGCGGGTTGGCGTAGTCGATGCCGCCTCTGTCGTTCAGCGAGAAGATCGCCCAGGGGGCATTGTCGGCCATGCGGTAGAGGCTGGCCCGGTCGATGGGCGGTTTGGCGGCGAGCTGGTGTTCCAGCTCCGCGACGCGCGCCGTGAGGCGCGCGGTTTCTGCCCTGAGCTTATCGGACACTGTCCGCGCCCCCGCCAAACCCGGTTCCCCGACGAACGCCGAACCTAACGCGGGCGTTGCCTTCTGGCGAGCGCCGTTCGGCTGCTATGGTTGAACACGGAGGCGCACTACCATGATCAAGCTAACGTTTTGTCTCGTTCGGCGGCCCGGCATGAGCCGCGAAGAATTCCAGAGGTACTGGCGGGACGTCCACGCCCCCCTGGTGGCCAGCGTGGCGGATACGCTCTGCATCCAGCGCTACGTGCAGATGCACAGCCTGCCGGTCGAGGCCAGCGTCGGTCTCCGCGCCAGCCGTAGCGCGCCCGATGAGTTCGATGGCGTGGCGGAGCTCTGGTTCGAGAGCCTGGAGGTGGTGGCCGAAAATGGCCGCCGCCCGGAGGCCCAGGCGGCGGCCACATTGCTGCTCGAGGACGAGAAGCGGTTCATCGACCTGCCGCGATCGCCACTTTGGTGGGGGCAGGAGCACGTGATCGTGGGTCAGCAGGCGTAGCGGCGCTCGATCGTGACGCGCCGGCCGATATAGGGGTCGTAGACCCGATCGCGGCTGATGCAGGTGCGGTAGCGCGGCGGCTCGCTGTAGCGGTAGTACCCGCCGCGATAGCTGTCGTAACGCGGATCATAGTCGTAGCCGCTGCTGTAGTAGCCCCGGTCACGACGACCGTCGTTGTTCCCGGCGATGGCGGCGCCCAACGCCAGGCCTGCGACCCCGCCGATGATGGCGGCGGCGGCCGTATCGCCGCCACCCCGGTGATGGTGCCGGTCGTAGTGGCGGTAGTGCTGGGCCTGGGCCGGCGCTGCGGTCGCCAGGACGGCGCCCACCGCGGTGACGGCGGCAAGGGTGGTGGTGAGGGCTTTACGCATCTTGGCCTCCTGAATTGACTCAGATAACGCCTCACCGCCTGAACCGTGCCTGAACGCCGCGGTCAGCTAGCGGCGGGCGGCCGCCGTCGCCGCCCGGACCGGCTTGAATTCCGAGGTGGCGTTCCAGTCCGGCCAACGCGTCGCGTTGGCCAGGTCGCGTCCGGCCTCGAACGCCAGGGTCACATCGTCTGCGGCGCCCTGATAATTCTGGTCGGCCGCCCAGACGTCGCAGGTCTGGTGGTAGCAGCGGGCGGTGTAGTCCTCGACCCATCGATCGCCGGCGGCCCGTCCGCCGTTAATCAGGTCGGCGCCGCCGCCCATGCCCATGAAGAGAACGGTCGGCACGCCCCGCTTCGCCAGGGAGAAGTGGTCGGCGCGGTAAAAGAGCGCCCGTTCGGGCCGCGGGTCGGGGGTGATCGTCCGGCCGTGCCGCCCCGCGATCTGGGCCAGGTGCGTCTCCAGCTCGTTCTGCCCGGAGCCGACCAGAACGACGTCGCGAGCCGGGCCAGCGGTCTGCAGGACATCGAACGTATAGTTGGCCACCATCTTCGACAGCGCCGCCTCGTGGCGCTGGGCGTAGTACTCGCTGCCCAACAGGCCGCGCTCCTCGCCAGTCCAGGCGGCGAAGAGGATGGTGCGTTCGGGCGGCGGCCCGGCCTTGAAGGCGCGCGCGGTCTCGATCACCGCGGCGACGCCCACCGCATCATCGACGGCGCCGGGACGGATCGTCTTGCCGGTCGGATCAGCCGGATCGATACCGTAGGCGTCCCAGTGGGCGGCATAGAGGATCGTCTCATCGGGTCGCTTGGCCCCGGGGATGGCGGCCAACACGTTCTGGCTCTTCAGCCGGGTGAAGCTGTTTCGGTAGTCCGCGGAGAAGGTCGCGCGCTTGAGAACCACGGGGCGGAAGGCGCTGGTCCTGGCGCGGGCCTTTTCGGCTTCGAAGTCCAGGCCGGCGTCCTTGAAGAGCTGCACCGCGAGGGGCCGCTGGATCCAGCCCTGGAGCAACAGCTTGTCCTTGGCCGGGTCTGGACGGACGACATCGTAGCTCTCGCCGTTCGGGGCGACGACGGTGTTCCATCCGTAGGCCGCGCCAGCCGTCTCGTGAACGATCAGCACCCCAAGAGCGCCCCGGCGCACAGCCTCCTCATATTTGTAGACCCAGCGGGCGTAGAAGGTGGCGGCCTTGCCGCCGAACTTGCCCGCGACAGCCTCGCCCGGCGCCGCTTCGAAATCGGGGTCGTTGATCAGGACGATGGCGATCTTGCCCTTGAGATCGACGCCCTTGAAATCGTCCCAGCCACGCTCGGGCGCGGTCACGCCGTAGCCCACGAAGACCAGGGGCGCTTCTCGGATCACCACGCGGGGAATGGGCCGCTGGGTTTCCACGCGCAGGTCCGTCTGTTCATGCAGCGTCGCCGACGTTCCGCCTACGGTCAGCGTGTAGGTCCCACCCGGCTCGGTCTGGTAACGCCAGAGCGGTGTCTCCGCCGTCCAGCCGCCGTTGTCGCCTGCAGGCGACAGGCCCAGCGCCTGGAACTGACGGACGATGAAGTCGACGGTCTTGGCTTCGCCCGGCCCGCCCAGGCCACGGCCGGCATAGGGCTCCGAGGCCAGTTCGCGGGTGATGTCCGAGAGCCGCTGTGCGGAAATCGTCTGTGCCGGGACGGGCTGGGCAAGGAATGCGAGGGCCAGGGCTAGGCCGGTAAAGAGACGTGTCATACATGCTGTATAGTGTGGAAAGCTCGCACTTGCCTTCGGTTTGACACCAAGGTCGGGTGACAAGGACCGCACGGCGCGTCCGCAGAGGCGGGCCGGCATGAATTAGGGTGCGACGGATGGGTGTGTTCGACGTGACGACTCGCAAGCTCGGCGGCGACGCCCGGGCCAAGACCGTGAAGGCCGATCGGCTCGTCGGTCCGTACGAGAGCTATGAGGGCTACGATGACGATGGCCTCGGCCGCCTTCGCAGCCTGTCGCGCCGCACCCGCCAACACCTGGCCGCGGCCATGGATCGCGAGGCGCTGGCCATGGGGGCCGCCGGCTTGGCGGTCGGCGTCGCGATTGGGGTCGCCATCATGTGGCGCCGGGGCCGTCGTTAAGTCGGACGTCCGACACATGGTTGATTAATTGATGTTTTGCGCCGGTTGGACGCGACCGAACCGGCGTATCCGCGTTTAGCCGCCTGAGCGGTCGGCCAAGGTGGTCGCGCCGCGCCCGGATGCGGAGAGCGCGATGACTGACCTGGACAGCGGAAACCTGGGCGCCGAAGGGGCGACCCGCCGGACGGAGAAGGCCAAGGAACTGGTCGGCCAGGCCGGCCACGTCCTGAAGGCCGAAGCCCAAAGCTTTGCAAGCGCCGCGCAGGATCGCGTGCGCGCTGAGGCCCAGAAGGGCGCCCAGGTCGGCGCCCGCACCTTGGGCGACTTCGCCAACGCCGTGCGCCGCGCCGGCGACGAGCTCGCGGAGGCGGATCAGAGCCCGGCATCGCGCCTGGTCCGGCAAGCGGCGGACGGCCTTGAGAGCCTGTCGCGCAATCTCGCCGACAAGGAGCCCGGCGACATCCTGAACAGCGTCCGCGACTTCGGTCGCCGCAACCCGGCCGCCTTCATTGGCGGAGCGGTGCTGGTGGGCCTGGCCCTGGGCCGGTTCGCACGCGCCGCAGAGGATCCGGAAGAGACGTCGCACCTCGCGGACGCGGACCTGGGCTTCACGGACAACACCGCAGACTCATTCGCGCCGACGGCGGGCCTGGCGGCCGACCCCGGCCTGACCACCGCCTTTGTCGATCCCACCGTGGCGGACGAGCCAGGCGGTTTCGAGACCGGCGCCACGGGCACGACGCCCGCAGAGGACCGATAGATCATGGACGGGACCCCTCCAGGGACGGAGACCCGCGGATTGACGGACCTGATCGCACAGCTCGGCGGGGATCTCGCCGCGCTCGTGCGCAAGGAAACCGAGCTGCTCCGCGCCGAAGTCTCCGAGAAGCTCAGCGCGGCCGGCAAGGCGGTGGGGGAGATCGCCGCCGGCGGTCTCCTGCTCATCGCCGCCCTGCTGGTGCTGCTGCAGGCCCTGGTGCTGGCCCTGTCGAAAGTGATGGGACCGGTCTGGGCCGCGCTGCTTGTGGGCCTCGTCGTGGCCGTCGTGGGCGCGCTGCTGGTGCGCGCCGGAATGAAGGCGATCTCGCTGGACGGCCTGACGCCGGACCGCAGCGCCCGCCAACTCAAGAAGGACGCCGAACTTATGAAGGGAAGCCCGAAATGACCAAGACCTCTGCGGAAATTGAACGCGAAGTCGAGGAGACCCGGGGCCGCATCGACCAGACGGTCGAGGCCCTCAAGGACAAGATGCAACCCAAGGAAATGTTCGACGAGGCAACGAAGATGATGAGCGGCGCGAGCAACAAGGTGCTGACCACGGCTGTGGAGCAACTGCGGGAAAACCCGATCCCCATCGCCCTGATCGGCCTTGGCGTGGCGTGGCTGGCGATCGGCCAGACCCGCCGGTCGAGCGACACCTCCTACCGGGGCGCGGGCTATTACCCGACGTATGAAGGCTATGACACCGAGGAGTCGCTACGCGCCAAGGTGAAGGCCAAGGCCGACGCCGCGAAGGCCAAGCTGGCGGCGGGCGCCGAGACGGCCAAGCACAAGCTGTCGGACGTTCAGCATATGGCGGCCGATGGCGTGAGCGACATCCGTGACAAGGCGGGCGAGTACGCCCATCTGGCGCAGGACAAGGCCGGCGAATACGGCCGGGCGGCCAAGCGGCGCTTCGACGACACGCTCGACAGCGAGCCCCTGGTGATCGGGGCGATCGGTCTGGCCGTCGGTGCGGCGATCGGCGCCTCTCTGCCGTCCACGCCGGTGGAACGCCGCTACATCGGCCCCGCGCGCGCCAAGGTCGCCGACCGGGCCAAGTCCTCGCTCGACGAGGTGAAGCATGTGGCCGAGCGCGCCTACGGCCAGGTGAAAGACGAACTGCACCGGCAGACCGGCCCGGCCGGCGAAGGCGCCAGCCTGCGCGAGAAGGCGACCGCTGTAGCCGAAGCCGGCTCGCGCGCCGTGAAGACCGAACTGGAGGGCGGCGCCCACTAGGCGCTCCCTGTTCGACAGAGTTCGGATGGGCCCGGCGTCGCGTGCGACGCCGGGCCTTCTGCTGTCTGGTGGTCCTCCGGCGGACGAGTGGTCGGCGCACAGCAAAACGCCCGCCGGTGAGGGCGGGCGCTCCGGTCGAACCGCTAGGGGTTCGGGTTACTTCGCGGCCGGCGCCATCGGCGCGGCCATCAGGGCCTTCACCTTGTCGAGGTGAGCCTGGACCTTGGGAACCGCCTTGCCGGCGGCGGCCTTCAGCGCGGCGTCGTCGCCATTGTCGGCGTAGCCGCGCATCAGATCGAGAGTCTCGGTGTGGGCGGCTTCCTGTTGCGACAGGTAGACCTTGTCGAAGTCGGCCGGCGCGGCGGCGTTGAGGTTGTCGATCATGCCCTTGCGACGCTCATCGAGGCCGGTGGGGGCGGGCTTGCCGGACGCCACGACCAGCGGCTTCATCTCGTTCGACATGGCGGTGTGTTCGGTCACCATCATCTTGCCGAAGGCCTTTACATCCGCGGACTGGCCCTTCTTCTGGGCGATCTGGCCGGCCTGGATTTCGTACATGTCGCCGATGGCGGCGTTGGTCACGAAGGCTTCCGTCGAGACTTGGCCGATGGTGGCGGCCGAAACGGCGCCCACGCCGGCGGCGGTCGCGTCCTGCGCGGCGTTGACCGTGGCGTTGGAGGTGCCGGGATCGGCGGGGTTAGCGACTTCGTCCTTCTTCTGACAGGCGGCAAGCGACAGGGCGGTCGCCGCGGCGGCGGCGAACAGGATGGCGCGATTCATGGAGGCTCTCCCTTAGAGGCGGTGGGGAGGCGAACGGCCGACTAGCGTCGAAGTTCCGGCATCGGCACGACGATCAGGCCCGAGCGTACGAGGACGAGGCGTTCGCCGCCGAGGTCCAGGCCCATGCGGAACTGACGGAACAGACCCGTACCCAGGAGACCCGATGGCGCAGGCGCGTTGGCCGCAGGCCGGTAGATCTGCACGTCCGTCTCGCGAAGGGTGAGGCCACCGACGCGGAGGGTGCTCGCCGTGACCCGCCGGTCGAGGCTGAGGCCGCCCAGGCTGACGGAGTGGGCGGTCTCGACGGGCCGTCCGGGCGCCAGCAGGCCAGCCTGGGTCGCCGCCGCCGCCGAGAGGGCCAACACGCCACTGGCGCCTGTGTCCACAAGCACCTCCTGCGGTGGCGCGTTCTCGACGGTCACCGGCAGCATCGGGGCCCCGCCCCGGGTCCGGAGCGGCAGCAGGATGGCGTCGCGGGGCGGCCTGTAGGCGTGCCGGGCCAGGAAGCGCGCGCGGTCGCGGGGAAAATCGGCCTCGACCACCAGATGGCGCAGGACGTCGCGCCCGATCAGCAGCTGAAAATCCCGCCCCGTCGCGGCGGATATGGCGGCCAGGTCCAGGGCGGCGGCGCGCAGTCGGGGCACCGCGAGCCCCGGCACGCTGAGGTCCAGGGTCACGGTGTGCGACAGGCTGGGTCCGCCGCTGACTCCATAGGCGAGGATCGGCGCGGCCAGGGTGCGCGGCAGGTCCAGGCTCTGCGCGAGCGCGCGGTCGATGGCCGAGAATTGGGCCCCCGAGTCGACCACGGCGCGGACCGGCGTACCGTTGACCGTCACCGGGATTTCGATCAGCCCGCCTTGCTCAGGAAGCGCCTGCCACGGCGTGTCGCGACCGTTGGCGAAACGGGGCTCCACCGGCGGCCAGGCCAGGCGATCGCGCACCATGAACAGGGCGCCGCCGGCCGTCGCCAGCAGGCCAAATCGGACGAGAAAGCCGCGGCGGGTGGTCACTGGGTCTGAAGCTCTTCCGCACCGATGGCATAGGCCCCGTCCAGCCAGGCCACGATCTCCCGCGCGGCGGGGTGGTCAAAGGCCGAGAAGCGGGCGCGAAGCCGCGTGGTCTGGTCGGCGGTCAGCCCGTCGAGCCCCGCATCCTCGAGCAGCAGCAGGGTACGCTCGACACCGTCGGCAAGCTCGGCGCCCAGCACGGCGTGGCAGGCGTCGCGGAAGGCGCGGCCATAACCGTAGTCAGCGCCTCGGACATAACTCTCGACAAGGGTCAGCGCCGGAATGCGCGACAGCACCGGCTGGGAGGCGGTGTTGATGGCGTGGGCGGCGATGTGCGGCGCGAGCGTGGCGGGGCGCCCGGTGAAGGCGCGCAGATGCAGGTGGCGGCTCATCCGCGGTCCGTCATTGACCGGGTAGTTGTCCCAGAGGAACGGCTTGCGGCGCATCTGTTCCGCCACACGCGCCAGGTGACCGGGCGAGAACTCCCGGCTGCAGACCTCCTCGCCGGTCCACATGATCTCGATCCCGTGGTCCAGGCCCGCGCCGAGGTCTTCAAGATACCTGGGCGGACGCTGGCCGAACACGCGGTCCAGCACGGGGTCGTCCGTGTAGTAGCTGGGGCAGACGATGATCCGCACCCCCGGCGTCCGCGCGGCGATCCAGTGGACGATCTCGACCTGGCGGGCCGCCAGATCGGGCAGGTCGCCCTTCATGTCGTCGAAAAAGACCCCGAGGTCGGCCAGGCCCAGGGCCGACAGCTGATCCAGCTTGGCGCCCAGCGCCGTCTTCGCGGCACTGTCGAAGCCGAGGAACAGCTCATACGGCGACAGGCCCACGCCGAAACGGACCCCGATCTCGCGACAGACGGTGGCGAACGCGGCCAGCTCTGCGAGCTCCGCGTCGGGATAGGGCTCGCGCCAGCGGCGGCGCAGATGCGCGTCGGCCTTGGGCGCGTAGAGATAGAAGCCGTACCCGGCGGGCCCCAGCGCGCGGACCATGTCGCTGCGCTCCGCCCAGGAATAGGGCCGGCCGAAGAAACCCTCGATGATGCCGAGCTCGGGTGTCATCCTGCCTGCATAGCGCGGGCGGTTGCGAGGACGATGTAAATTTGTAAGGTCCGCCTCAGCAAAAAACGAGGACGCGCCCCATGAACCCCAACGCCGAGTTCGACATCATCGTCTATGGCGCCACCGGCTACACCGGCCGCCTGGTCGCCGAGCATCTGGCGAACCGCTACGGGATTGGGGGCGAGGTGAAGTGGGCCATGGCCGGCCGCTCGGCGGCCAAGCTGGCCGAGGTCCGCGACGAGATCGGCGCACCAAAGGACACCCCGCTGGTGGTGGCGGACGCGAACGACGCGGCCTCTGTGGCGTCCATGGTCGGTCGGGCCAAAGCGATCATCACCACGGTCGGACCGTATCAGCTCTATGGCTCGGACCTGGTGGCGGCCTGCGCGGCGGCGGGGACGGACTATCTCGACCTGTCTGGCGAGCCTAACTGGATGCGCCTGATGATCGACGCGCATGAGGCGGCGGCCAGGGCGTCAGGCGCGCGGATCCTGTTCTCCTGCGGGTTCGATTCGATCCCGTTCGAGCTGGGCGTGTTCTTCAACCAGGAAACGGCCAAGGCCAAGCTGGGCGGCCCGGTTCCGCGCGTGAAGGGGCGGCTGCGGGCGATGAAGGGCGGCCTCTCCGGCGGGACGGCGGCCAGCGGCGCAGCGACCACCGCGGCGATCCGGAAGGACCCGTCGCAGCTGGCGGTGATGATGAGCCCGTTTGGCCTGACCCCCGGCTTCGAGGGGCCCGCCCAGCCCACCGGTCAGGTGGCGGAGGACGATCCGGACGTGGGGCCCGTCGCGCCCTTCATGATGGCCATCATCAACACCAAGAACGTCCACCGCTCGAACCTGTTGATGGGCCATGCCTACGGTAAGGACTTCATCTACGACGAGATGGTGATGGGCGCGCCGGGGGCGGGCGGCCCGGGCTTCACCGACCTGGGCAGCCTACCGGGCGGCGGGCCAAAGCCGGGCGAGGGGCCGACCAAGGAAGAGCGCGAGACCGGCTTCTACGATGTGCTGTTCGTCGGGATCGCCGCCGACGGTCGGCAGGTTCGGACCTCGGTGAAGGGCGACAAGGACCCGGGCTACGGCTCCACCTCCAAGATGCTGGCCGAGACGGCGATCGCCCTGGTGCGGGCGCCCGACGTGGCCGGCGGGATCTGGACGCCCGCCGCGGCGTTGCAGGGACGGCTGGTTCAGCGGTTGCAAGACCACGCTGGGCTGACGTTCACCGTGGAGTAGCGGCCATGACAGGGCGACGGGTGGCTTCAGTCGTCGCCATTGGCTTCTCGTTCCTAGCTGGCGCCGGGTCATCGGCGGCGCGCTCGCCGGCGCCTGATGTCGCTGCGGCGGTTCAGACGCTGACCCGCGACAGCCGCTGGACCCAGATTTCGGCCACGCCGCTGCAGTTCGACGCCTTTCACCCTCAAGGCATGGTCAGGATCGGCGATGACATCTTCGTCTCGTCGGTCGAGATCCTCGAGCGCACGCGCCTCTATCCCGAGCGGCGCGGAGGCTTTGATCGCGACCAGGGCAAGGGGCAGGGCTGGCTGTTCAGGCTCAACGCGCGCGGCGAGCTGCTGGGACGGCTGAAGCTGGGCGATGGCGCGATGTACCACGCTGGCGGCCTCGACTTCGACGGCCGCTATCTCTGGGTTCCGGCGGCGGAGTATCGGCCGGGCGGGC
>JAIXTR010000520.1 GCA_027483845.1 Caulobacteraceae bacterium
CGGCCGGCGAGGGTGACAAAGACTTGTCACATCTGTCGTTTTGGGGTCCGCTAGATACGGGGACGGTATGGGGATGAGGTTATGAGTTCAGTCGCGACGGCGACGCGGAAGACCGCGCGGAAGGCCAAGGGCGACGGACACCTCCGGCGTGCGGAAATTCTCGAGGCGGCCGAGCGAATCTTCGTGGCCGAAGGCTACGACGGCGCGACGATCCGGCGGATCGCCGATGAAGTCGGCGTCTCGTCCACCGCCCTCTACATGCACTTCCAGGACAAGGCCTGCATCCTCCGCGAGATCGTGGATGCGACCCTGAGCCAGCTGCTCGAACGCAACATCGCCCTGGCCGCCCGGCCGCTGGACCCCGTGGTCCGCACGCGGATGATGCTGGACAGCTATATGCACTGGGGGCTCGAGCATCCCAACGCCTACCAGTTGGTCTATTGCACGCCCCAGGTGGTAGCCCCCGACGAGACCCCGGAACGCACCTCCGATCTCAGTCACCAGTGCTACGAGGCCTTCGCGGGCGTCGTACGCGAGGTGGCCGCGGCCGGCCGCCTGCGCACCGGCGGCGCCGACTCGGCGGCCCAGGCGCTGTGGATGGCCTGCCATGGCGTGGTGGCGCTGCTGATCGTCCGGCCGAACTTCGACTTCGCCGACCGCGAGGAGCTGATGCGCGTCACCCTGGACGGCCTGCTCAACGGCCTCGTCATCGACTGACCTGACATCGGGAGGGGGCCGATGACCTTCGCGAAGTGGGTGTTCACCCTGGGTGGGGTCTGGGGCGTCCTGATCATCGCCCCGATGTTCGCGCTGGAACGGGTCATCGCCGCCCAAACCCAGCCCTTCAGCCATCCTGACAGCTACTACGGGTTCCTGGCCTCAACGCTCGCCTGGCAGATCGGCTATCTGGTGATTGGTCGTGACCCCGCGCGCTATCGCCCCTTCATGCTGATTGGGGCGTCGGGCAAGCTGGTGTTCGTCGGCGCGTGCTGGCTGCTCTACCTGCAGGGCCGCATTCCCATCAGCGTCCCGGCCGTGGCCAGCCCGGACCTTCTGCTGGCCGTGCTGTTCGTGGCGGCCTGGTTCGGGACCAGGCCCAAAGCTCAGAATCTAACTTAAGGTCGTCATGGCCGGGCCTGACCCGGCCATGACGAGCAGAGGGACGTTTACGGGTTGCTCGCCACCGCTGAGGCCGCCGCCGCGTAGTTATAGCTGCCGCGGCGCAGGTCGGTGGAGAGCGTGATGGGTGCGGAGCCCCCGTTCGCCTTGGCCCGATAGACCTGCATGTTCTCCATCACGCGCATCACGTAGTTCCGGGTCTCGGAGAAGGGGATGCACTCGATGAAATCGAGCGGGTCGGCCCCGCCGGCGCGCGGGTCGCCGCACATCGCCACCCACTGCGGCGGACGGCCCGGCCCGGCGTTGTAGCCCGCGGCGGCCATGATGTACGAGCCCGAGAACCCGTTCACGAGCTGGCCTAGGAAGCTTGAGCCCAGGCGCATGTTGTAGTCCGGCTCGTAGAGCTGGGCGGCGGAATAGGACACGCCCATCCGCCGAGCGACCGTCGCGGCCGTGGACGGCAGCAGCTGCATCATCCCGCGCGCGTCGGCGCCCGACCGCACGGCCGGATCGAAGCCGCTCTCCTGGCGGGTGATCCCCAGCACCAGCGCCGGCTCCGGCGCGCCTGCCACCTCCGGCGGGGTGCGGTAGGGATAGGCGCGGTCGGCCAGCACGAACCCGCGCTGGGCCGCCCCGCGCGCCGCCTTCATCGAGGTGTCCTGGTCGCCATAGCCGCGGATCGCATCGATCAGCAGGGCCGCCTCGACCCGGTCGGGGACGATATCGTCGATGTGCAGGGCGAAGACCTTGAACAGGTCCCGCTGGTTCTGGTCGGCCAGCATCCGCATGGCCTGCACCACGTCCTGCCCTTCGAACCGGGCCCGCTCGGCGTCGGTCGGGACCGGATCGGCCGGCAGCACCAGCTTCAGCCCGAGCTTTTCGGCCGCGAGCTGTCCGTAGAAGGTCGTCGTGTACTCGGCGCCACGCGAATAGAAGTTCTCCGCCGCCGTACGCTCGCCCTGCGCCTCGGCCGCGCGGCCGAGCCAGAAAAAGGCGCGGCTGCGGGTGATCGGCGACTGGCCGATCCGCTCGATGGCGGCGAAGTGATGGGCCGCCGTCGCCGGCTCGTTCAGACGGCTGAGGGCGATCCAGCCCGCGTAGAATTCCGCCTCCGTGGCGTCGGTCCCGCTGTTCAGGCCGGTGTTGGCCGCTGCGCGATAGGCGGCGCGCCAGTCGCCGCTGCGGATCGAGGCCAGGGTCAGGCGGTAGCGCTCGTCCCAGACGCGCTCGGCCCCATCTGCGGTCACGCCGTCGGTCGCGATGGTGGAGAGGGCGGCGGTGGCCATGCCGTCCTGGCCGCGGCGGCGCAGGAACGCCGCGCGCTCGAAGGCGACGCCGGGGCTGGCCTGATCCTCAGGCGTCAGGCTGTTGTAGGCGGCGTCCGAATTGCCCCGCAGGGCGATCCGCGCCAGCGCGGCCGGCTGACGGTCGGCCGGCAGCAGGGCGACCACATCGCGGGCCGCCGGGCCTTGCGCGCCGTACAGCAGCACGTCGGCGCGACGGACGTGATCGTCCGGCGTCAGGAGGTCGGCGAATCGGGTCAGCATCGCCCGCTGGGCGTCGGCCTCGAAGCTCTTGTCCCGCCACCAGCGGCGAATCAGGCCGGTCGCCTCATCTTGCCGACCCAGGCTGCGATAGGCCGAGGCGAGGGCGGTCGCGCCCTGCGCGCTCTGCGGCTCCTGGCCCGCGAACCAGGCGACGATCTGCGCCGGCGCCATGCCGGACGTCTCCAGCAGCTTTTCGGCGGCGATCTGCCGACGCGCGCCACGCGGGAAGCCGTTCAGGTCACGCCGCGCGGCGTCCAGGTCGTAGAACCCCAGCGAATTGCCGCTCACGTCCACCATCGCCCAGGTCACCAGCTTGCGGGCGATCGGGTCGGACAGACCCGCGATCGCCCCCTTGGCTCCAGCGATATCGCCACGCTTCGCCGCGGCGACGCCCTGGGCGAACAGGGTCTGGTCGCTGGAACTGAGCGGACGGGCGACCGTTTGCTTGGCGACCGTGTAAGGGACCGGGGCCGCCGGCAGCTTCGGCTGGCCCAGAAGGTCACCGATGGGGTCCGGGGTCTGCGCGTGGGCGACCGCCGTCGCCGCCAGCGCGGCGCAGCCAATGAGCAGGGTGTTACGAATTCTGATGTCCAACAAACTCCCCCCGGGTCGGGGATTCAAGGAATCGACGTTGCGGGCTTAGCCCACGCCAACATATTGTCCGCGCAAATCTGAACGTCGCCTCTAGAGGCGGCTTCTTCACAGTCTTTTGCTCACCCCACATAAGCTGAAATGTCCGAACCTCTTTTCCGCGGCGTCCTGCCTGCGCTCGTGACGCCTTTCCGCAATGGAGCCCTGGACGAGGACGCTTTTGTGTCCCTCGTCGA
>JAIXTR010000379.1 GCA_027483845.1 Caulobacteraceae bacterium
ACCGATGGCGCCTTGGCGCAGGCCCTTCTCCTCAAGGTTCTGCAACACGATGGCGGTGAAGGAGAGCGCCAGGATCAGGCCCGTGGCGGTCGCCACCCGCCAGTCGGCGCCCAGCAAGAGGGCAAGGGCGCCCAGCAGAAGGGCGCTGGCCAGCATCTGGGCCGCGCCCAGACCGAAGATCGAGGTGCGCATTTCCCACAGCAGGGCCGGCCGGACCTCAAGCCCGATCAGGAACAGCAGGATCACCACGCCGAACTCGGCGAAGCGCATGACGTCGCCTTGCTCGCCCACGAGGTCGAGCACGAAGGGGCCCACGAGCGCGCCGGCGATAAGGTAGCCCAGCACGGAGCCCAGCCCCAGCCGCTTGGCGATCGGCACGGAGATCACGCCGGCGGCGAGATAGACCAGGGCCTGGATCAGGAAGGAGTCGGCGTGCATCGGGCCTCCAGTACAGCCTGACACGTGGGTGTGGCGCGCAAATCATCAATCGATGAATTTTTTGCGGGCCAGTTCTCAAGCCGGCGTTTGCAGCGTATTGGCGAGGCCATGGCGGACAAGGTTTCCAAGGACGCGGTCGAGGCGCTGCAAGGGCGGCTGTTCGACGGCATGACGATCATGGCCGGCGGCTTCGGCCTGTGCGGCATCCCCGAGATCCTGATTGCGGCGATCCGCGACAGCGGGGTCAAGGACCTGACGGTCATCTCCAACAACTGCGGCGTCGATGGCTTCGGCCTGGGCGTGCTGCTGGCCGGCGGTCAGATCCGCAAGATGATCAGCTCGTACGTGGGCGAGAACAAGCTGTTCGCCGAGCTGTACCTCTCCGGCAAGCTGGAGCTGGAGTTCAATCCGCAGGGCACCCTGGCCGAGCGGATCCGGGCCGGCGGGGCGGGCATCCCGGCCTTCTTCACCAAGACCGGCGTCGGCACCCTGGTGGCAGAGGGCAAGGAAGTCCGCGAGTTCGACGGCGAGCTCTATGTGATGGAGCGCGGCCTGACCGCCGACCTGTCGATCGTCAAGGCGTACAAGGGCGACCGGGAAGGCAACCTGATCTACCGGATGACCGCCCGGAACTTCAATCCGATGATGGCGACGGCCGGCAAGGTCTGCATCGCCGAGGTCGAGAAGATCGTCGAGACCGGCACCCTGGACCCGAACAACATCCACACGCCCGGCATCTTCATCGACCGCATCGTCGAGGGCGTGCAGGAAAAGCGCATCGAGCAGCGCACCGTCCGCAAGCGGGAGATCGCTTAAATGGCCTGGACCCGCGAAGAGATCGCCGCCCGCGCGGCCACCGAACTGCGCGACGGCTTCTATGTGAACCTGGGCATCGGCATTCCGACCCTGGTCGCCAACTACATCCCGACCGGCATGCATGTGACGCTGCAGAGCGAGAACGGGATGCTGGGGATGGGTCCGTTCCCCTACGAAGGCGACGAGGACGCCGACCTGATCAACGCCGGCAAGCAGACGATCACGGCCCTGCCGTCGAGCTCGTACTTCTCGAGCGCCGACAGCTTCGCGATGATCCGGGGCGGCCACATCGACCTCAGCGTCCTGGGGGCGATGCAGGTGGCGGCCAACGGCGACCTGGCGAACTGGATGGTGCCCGGCAAGATGGTCAAGGGCATGGGCGGCGCCATGGACCTGGTGGCCGGCGTGAAGCGCGTGGTTGTGGTGATGGAGCACACCGAGAAGACCGGCGCGCCCAAGCTGCTGAAGGCCTGCACCCTGCCGCTGACCGGCCAGGGCGTGGTGGACGTGGTGGTCACCGACCTGGGCGTCTTCGACGTCAATCGGGGCAAGTCGCCGCTGACCCTGCTGGAGCTGGCGCCAGGGGTCACCCTGGACGAGATCAAGGCCAAGACCGAGGCGCCCTTCGAGGTCGCCGCGACCGTCGCCGCCTAGCGCCAGCGCAGGGCCCAGGGACCGAGCAGGGCGCCGACGCCGGCGCTCATGCCGATGCCCAGGGTGTACCAGGTCGCCACGAACACTGGGGCGGTCTCGTTGCAGTGCAGGCCGTAGACGGTGGCGGCCACCCCGCCGGCGAACAGCCCGGCCGCAGCCCCCGCTGCGCCGAGGCGCGTGGGGGCGAACCGCCGCATCACCAGCAGCGCCAGGCCCAGCGTCGGCAGCGACAGGGCCAGGATGTTGAAGGGACAGGTCCACCAGGACCCGCCCAGCCAGGTGGCCGCGCGCCGGCCTGGCGGCTCGAGCATCAGGGTGGCCAGCCCCACCGCGCCCAGGACCACGACCGCCCCGATCGCCAGGACGACCCCGCCGCCCGCCGCCCCCGCCGGCCGGGAGAGGCGCTCGGCGCAGCGGAACCCGGCCGCGCCCAGAACCACGGCGTAGGCCGCCTTGAACCAGAAGTTCATGCCGGTCATCGCGGACATGAGGTCCGGTCGGAGCTCCAGCCAGGTCAACATCCCCACCAGGGCGACCGCCCCGCCGACCAGGGCGGTCATCGCGATGCGGCGCGCCACCAAGCGCGGCGGCGCAGGGGTGAGCTCGGCCGCCAGCTTCTCGATCAGGCGGTCAGTCTCCACGGGACGCCACCTTGGCCATCAGGGCCTTCAACGCGCGATGCAGGGAGACCTTGGCCGCGCCCTCGGTCATGCCGAACCGGGCGCCGGCCTCGGCCAAGCTGAGCCCCTCGATGCGGACGCCGCGCACCAGCTGTTCCTGGCGTTCCGGCAGATCGCCCAGCAGGCGGTCGAGGTCGGCGCTGACCTGACCGCCGTCGTCGGCCTCAACCCAAAGCGCCTCGGCCACATCGTCCAGGGGCACATGCTGGCGCACCCGCGCACGGCGCCAATGATCGATTAGCTTGTAGCGCGCGATGGCGTGCGCCCAGGCCGTGAACGGCTGGCTGGCGTCGTAGGTCATGCGTCGGCTGTGGATCGCCAACAGGGTCTCCTGGACAAGATCGTCGACTTCCGCGGCGCGGCCAGCGCCGAGCCGGCGCCGGAAGTACGGCGTCAGGCGGGTGTTGAGAACCGTCAGAACGTCGCGCCACGCCCCACCGTCTCCGGCCTGGGCGCGCAACATCAGTCCCTTCAGCCGGTGTTCGAGGTCTTGGAATTTCATCGGGCCGCGAGGGGACAGTTCGCCCCATCGTGGGAAAGGTTACACCCGGGGGACCAGAAAAAAGAGTCGGCGACCGATGTAACCTGAGCCGCCCACGCCACGAACTCTTCCTGGACCGCGCCGCTTTGGCCGGTCGCAACGAGGAGCTTCCGATGAACACCGCTCAAACCGCCCTGGCCGCCGCCGCCGTCCTCGC
>JAIXTR010000045.1 GCA_027483845.1 Caulobacteraceae bacterium
GGCAGCAGAAGTGGGTCAAGACGGACCACGTGGTGCTCGTCCGGGGCCCGCCCGAGGAGATCGCGCTGGTTCGGCGGATCTACCGGCTCTTCCTGTACGCGGGGATGTCGCGGCGGACCATCGCACGGACGCTCAATGCCGAGGGTCTTCCGGCCGCGAATGGGACGCCATGGAGTCCGGACAAGGTTCACGAGGTGCTGTCGAACGAGAAGTACGCCGGCGTGGTGACCTTCGGCCGGGCCGGCGGCGCCTTGACCGTGCGCAAGCGTCCCCGCGACGCCTGGGCGCGGACCGCGGCGCCGTTCGCGCCGATCATCAGCGCCCGCCAGTTCGCGGACGCGCAGCGCCACATCGCGCGACGGATCCGTCTGCAGGATGACGACACCATGATCGACGGTCTGCGCGCCCTGCTGGCGGAAACCGGCCGTCTTAGCCGCACCTTGATCAACGACGACGAGCGAATTCCCTGCGCGCAGACCTACCAGCACCGCTTCGGCGGTCTCCTGGAAGCCTATCGACGCGCCGGCTACCACGCCGATGGCCGCGCGACGGCGGCGAGCACGCGAACCGGCGTGCGCTACCGACGTCGCCAGCCCGGCCAGCCGGCGCCAACGCCCGACGACATGATCGCGCTGGCCCGCGCGCTCTACCACGCCACAGGCCGTCTCTCGATGCGGATCATCGACGACGCCGAGGGCCTCCCGGCGTCCCGGATCTATGCTCAGGTGTTCGGATCCATGGGCGTAGTCTACGAAAAAGTGGGCTTCACGCCGACCCACAAGCAACGCCAGGCCATCGCCCGGGGGAACCGGTCGCGGGCTGGCCATGATCGCTCGCCAGTTCCCCGGCGCGCCGCGTCACCGGCGCAAACGAACCATCTCTGACAGCCTTTGGGTTTTGCCATCCTCAAGGCTGGTGACCCCGAGGACGGTCCGGACCCTGGTCGCGCAGGCCGCCCTCTCCACCCGTGGAGCCGTCCGTCGGACACCGCCGCATAGGCATAGGGACCTGACGGGAACGCCGGGCTGACGTCGGTCGGGAGGCCTGTGCAAGGTGACGGGCGACAACTTCCGGCCATCGGGCCCTCAGGGGCGGCTCGGCGGGTCGCCCGTCGGTGTGGCGCGGCGACGGAACGGTTGCAGCCGTTCCGTCGCCGCGGGGGTTATGCGGCGATCCGATGGCGGCTCCGCACACGCGAGCCCAGGCCGAAGAAGCCCACGATCATCATCGCCCACGTGGCCGGCTCGGGGACGCCGCCGACGTCGGCGCCGGTCACGGTGAGCGCGAAGCCGGTCGAGTCGTAGGTGTAGTTTCCCGCCGCGCCGAGGATGAAGCTCACCCGCTGCCCGGCGGTCAGGCTGGCGTCGAAGTTGAAGCTACGGGCACCGCCGGTGAAGGTGTCGGCGAACGCTTGGTTGGCCCCCACATAGCCCGCGATGTCGACGCCGGTGGGCGAGACGTCATGGGCCTGGTAGCCGCCAGCGAAGCTGTAGAGGCCGGCGGTCGGGGCGACGAACTGCACGACCGTGCCCACACCGGTGTCCGCGTGCAGGTTGAGGAAGCCCGCCTGGAAGAAAGAGGTGCCGGGCGGATCGTAGGTCCCGGCCGCCGCCTTCGCCACCGAGGCTTCGCCGTTGCGGACGCAGAAGATTCCGGCGTTTCCGCTACACTGGGCCTGCGTCGTCGGATAGGCCGTCGCGGTCCCGGCGAAGGCGCCGGTGAAGTAACCGACCGCGAAATCGCCGGTCTGCACCGCGCCGTCCACCAGTTGGAACTGGTCGTAGGCCACATAGCTCGTGGCGCTCGCCGGCGCCGCCATGGCGGCGAGAACACCCGCCGCGATCAAGGATGTTAGAACTCTCATCAGGACTGCCCCGTTGGTTGGAAGTGGGTCATGGACCTCTTCCTGTCGGGCAACGGGCGGACGGGATTGGAAATTCCCGCCAGGCTGGAGATACTTGCGCGGGTTTCGGGTCGGGTCGTTACCGGGGGTTGAACATGACGAATGAGATTCCCCCGTCGGGACCAGCGCCGCTCGCCGTTCGCTTCCTTCGGCCGGCCGCCGCGCTGTCCGGACTCATCGACGCCTACTACATCCTGGACGCCTGGACGGCGGTGTCCGACCAGTTGCTGGCGGGTCCAGGCAATGTGCGCTTCAGCCTGGCCGGCGAGTGGCGGATGCACGCCGACGGCGTACATGTGCCGACGCCACAGCAGTCGGCGCTGTTCGGCCCGACCGATCGGGCGGCGACGTTCGGGTCCACCGGGCGAGCGGTCATGCTGGGCGCCGGCCTGACGCCGGTGGCGTGGACCAAGTTCTTCGACGTGGACGCCGCCGACCTGTCCAATGGCGTCCGCGAGCTGAGCGATTTTGTGGGCGTAAAGGACGCCGGGCGGCTTTACGCCGCGCTGATGGCGGCGCCGGACGACGTGGGGATCGCCGCGGTGCTGGACGCCTGGTTCATCGCCCGCGACCGCGACCGCCCCGATCCCGACCCCCGGATCGCGGTCCTGGCGCGCGAGCTGCTGCAGCCGCACGCCGACGTGACCTCGCTGGCGGCGGCGGTGGGCGTATCGGAGCGGACCCTGGACCGGCTGTGCCGGCGGGGGTTCGGCTTCACGCCCAAGCAGCTGCTGCGCCAGAAGCGGTTCCTGCGCACCCTGGAGCGCGTGCGGGGCGTGCTCGACCAACCCCTGTCCGGCCTGATCGACGACGGCTATTTCGACCAGGCCCATTTCAATCGCGACTTCCGCCAGTTCATGGGCCTGACCCCGACCGCCTACTTCAACTCGCCGCGCGAGATCATGCGGCGGTCGGCGGACCTTCGGCGGGAGCTGAACGGGCTGGGCTTGCAGGGGCTGCACCCACAAGCGGGTTGAGGCCGGGCAGTCGTTCGCGCGGCCTGACTGGGCGACAGGCTTCGCCGCAAGGGGATTGGACGGTCGGGCGCGGACGGGGGCTGGCGCATGCGCCGTGGAACGCACCCACTTTGTAGCCGGGGGTCCAGCTGCGCCGAGGTTCCGCGGAGGGTGCCTATGGAGTAGGCCCGGCGGCCTGACAGCACCGTTAGGCCAAGCCGCAGCCCGTCCGGCGCTCCGCCGGCGTTCCCGCTCAGAGCCGGCGCCGGGCGCACAAATGCGTCGCTCCCCAACCGTCGGCCTCAAGGCCACTGGGCCGACGTCGAGAGTTCGAGCCTTCGCGGACTTTCAACCTTGCGCCGCGTCCAAGGGGCAGTTGCCGTGCGCCCCCAGCACGCTGATCCATTGCGCTTACCGAGAAAAGGTTGACACCGTCAGGCCGTGATCTATTTAACATCTATGCTAATTAACACATCAGATAAATAAGAGCGTCGGCATGCCGCAGACGACGGACGACGCCCTAAGCCTGACCCTCGCCGCGTTGGCCGATCCAACGCGGCGGGCGATCCTAGCGCGGCAGAGGGACCCACGCGCGTCGGCGACGCATCAGGCCGCCGACACCGCCAAAGCCCAGGATCATCAGTCCCCAAGCGGCCGGCTCGGGCACGGCGGCAGGACCAGCGGTCGTGCTTAGGGTGAAGTTGATGCCGGTGGAGTCGTTCGAATAGCTGCCGGCCGGGCCGATTATCACGCCGATGATGTCGTCCTTGGCGAGCGTGATGGCCCCGCTGACGCTGTAGCTCAGACGGCCCGCGCCCAGGGTGGTGAGCAGCGTGCTGCCGACGTCGCCGCCCAGATTGGTGAGGCCGATGATCGCCACGCCCGTCGGCGACCGGTCCAGCACCTTGGCCGTGAGGACATAGTCGTAGTCCCCGGCGGTCGGCGCGCGAAACAGGATCGCGACGGGGTTGGGATTGCCCGGGTGGACGAGCAGCTGGTCCGTCGGGATGGTATAGGTGCCTTCCGGGCCGCCAACGGCGGACTTGTAGACCCCGGGCAACGCCCCGCCGCCCTGCAGGCAGGATGATGCGGTGACGATGCAGGCGCCCGATGGCGCCGTAAGCAGGGTGGCCGGATCGCCCGGGACGGCCCCCAGCTTCAGATAGCTGAAGCCGCCGGCCCCCTGCGTGCCGTCGAAGCTGGTGAAGGCGTCATAGACCGTGGCGGCGTTCGCCGCCGAACCGAGCGCGAGCGCGCTGACCAGACCTGTAATGAACTTCACGATTACCCCCTGCCCCGCGACGCGTGGTGCGCGGCGTTCCATTTGCGATGTGGCGCAAGGCTAGGGATGGCGGAGTTCATCGACCATTAGACCAGATGGCGTACTTGCCGGATCGTCGAGATGGAGATCTGGCCCTAAGTGGTTCGCTTGACAGGAGAACTCGCGACCCGGATCGTTCGTCCGATGCTGGGGAACGCAACACCCGTGGACGAGGCCCATCGCGACCAGGTCCTGGTCCATGAGACGCGGTCGGAACTGAAGGGCAGCATTAGCGCGTGGGTCCTGCTCGCCGCCGTGACCAGCTTCCTGGCGTTTACGTTTGCGGGCCGGGCCGGGATGGTCGGCTTCTCGGTCTGGCTTGGCGCCATGGGCCTCGTCCTGGCCGGCTGGCTGGCGGCCTGGATGGCCTTCACCCGCAGGCCGCCGAGCGACGCGGCGATCCTAACGCGCTGGATCCCTGGCGCGAAGGCGGCGATGACGCTGTGTAATCTGGCGACGGCCGGGAGCGTCTGGGTCTTCATGCCTGTGGCCGGGCCGGAGCTGCGCGCGCTGTTGTTCATGCTGTTCGCCTGGTTCCTGATCATGCAGTTCGCCGCCGCGACCGAGGCCACGCAGGTTCTCCGCAGCGCGGTCGTTCTGGTCTTGGGGTCGCTGACCTTGTGGCTTCTGGTCGAGCGGCCGCCCCACTTCCTCCCGATGTCGCTGTTCCTGCCGGTCTTCGGCGCGACCCTCATCGCGATCCGCCGCTTCGTACGGCAGGCGGTTGTCGCCGCGCGCGTCGCTCAGGCGACCGCCGACGACGCGCGCGACGCCTTGGCGGCCGCCCTGGTCGAGCTCGAGCGCGCACGCGACGCGAAAACCCATTTCATCCGCGCCGCCTCCCACGACCTGCAACAGCCGTTGCAGGCGGCGAACCTGTTTCTTGAGCGCATCGGCCCCAGCCGCCGGACCGGCGATCAGCTGGACGCGATCGGCGGACTGAAGCGCGCCCTGACGGCGGCGCGGACACTGGTCGGCTCCATGCTGGAGCATCTGAAACTCGAGGGCGACGCGGTCAGCGTCGACATTGACATCTTCCCCGCGTCCGATCTGTTCGAACGCGTCCTGCTGACACAGGCGCCCGCAGCGGCGGCGGCGGGCATCCGGCTCAACGTGGTCGGACACCGGCGGGTGTTGCGCGCCGATCGGCTGCTGCTGGCGCGTGCGGTGGAGAACCTGGTCGCCAACGCCATCCGTCACTCCGGCGGCGAACGCATTCTCTTGGGCGTCCGCCAACAGGACGGCCGGACGCGGATCTGGGTGATCGACGACGGCCAGGGCCTGTCGCCGGGCGACGACGCGCGCATCTTCCAGCCCTTCGAGCAGGGCGCCCGTGTGGGCGCTGCCGGAGGTTTTGGACTAGGGCTGGCCGCCACGCGCAGTCTGGCGGGCTTGATGGGCGGCGACTGTGGTGTGCGGGCAGGCCTCACACGGGGCGCTGCGTTCTGGATTTCGGCGCCGGCCGCAGACAAGGGAGCGCCTGTCCGATGCGCGGCCTGATCTGCGACGACCATCCGCTCATGCGGGAGGCCTTGGCCGGCGCCATGCGCGACCGCTGGCCGAGCCTTGCCTTGGCGCAAGCCGTCGACTTTCCGAGCGCCTGGACGCTCGCCGAAGCCGGGGCGGACCTCTGCCTCATCGATCTGGACATGCCCGGGGCCCCGCCGCTCGACGGCTTGGCCGGGCTACGGGCGCGGGCGCCTGACGCGATCCTGGTTGTCGTGACCGCCCTGACCGACGAAGGCGTTCTCGAGGCTGTGCGCAGCTGTGGGGTCGCCACGGTGCTGTCCAAGAACACCGAGGCGGCGGCGCTGCTCGACGCGATCGCCCTCCACGCGCCGGCCCTGGAGGCGCAAGAAGCGTCGCGCTTGCCGCGCCGCCAGCAGGAGGTGCTGAACGGCCTTTCGGAGGGATTGACCAACAAGGAGATCGCGCGGCGGCTGGGCATTTCCCCGGCGACGGTGAAGATCCATGTCGCGCGCCTGTCGACCTGGCTCCGCGCCGCGAACCGAACTGACGCCGTGGTTCGCGCACAGCGCGCGCGGCTGCTCTAGGCGGGCCCAGGCGTATCGGTCGCTGTCGACGGTCGGCCGTTGGACGTCCTACGCCACGTCGCAGCCCACGCGCCAAATTGCAGCGGGACTTCCACCGTCGTGGTGTCGAGATGACCCAAAGAAACGGCGTCGACGCCCCTCGTGAGCAGCGTATCGACGGCGAGATCCGAATCCCAGGCAACGCCTTGCCGGCACCCCTCCCGGCGCGAGCCGGACGGTCGCATGACGCTACATCCGCACGTTGCGGGCGCCCCGCGGCATCGACAAGACAACCTGCACGCCTTGGACCGCCCCGCGGTGTACAGGTCGTTTTACCGCCTTTGAGCCAACGACCGCATTCGACTGCTCGGGGACCTTCAACCGCGCGCTGCGCGCGAAGACCAGATGCGGTGAGCCAGGCGCCCTGATCAATGCACCTGCCTAAAGGCCGTTGACACGCGCGAGGCAAGGTCTATTTAACATACATGATAATTAACACGTTGGATAAATAAGAGCGCCGGCATGCTGCAGACGACGGACGACGCCCTAAGCCTGACCCTCGCCGCATTGGCCGATCCGACGCGGCGGGCGATCCTGGCGCGGCTCGCGTCCGGTGAGGCGACGGTGAACGAACTCGCTGCGCCCTTCGACATAAGCCTCCCCGCGATCTCGCGGCACCTGAAGGTCCTGGAGCGCGCGGGGCTCATTTCCCGGGGCCGAGAAGCGCAATGGCGGCCTTGTCGGCTCGAGGCAGAGCCTCTGAAACACATCGACAGCTGGCTCGCCCACTACCGCCGCTTCTGGGCGGGCAGCTTCGACAAGATGGACGACTACCTTGCCACGCTTACGAGAGGAAACCCCGATGGACGCAAGAACTGAGTCTAGGTCGGACGGGGACGTCCGGGCTGTCGATCCAGGACTGCCGCTGCGCGAGGACGAACTCCCGATCGTCCGCGCCTTCGAAGCGCCGGTGGCGCTGGTTTTCCGCATGTGGGAGGACGCGGTGCATCGGGCGAACTGGTGGGCGCCCCGAGGATGCCGCTGCACCCACTTCAGCCACGAGTTTCGCGAGGACGGCCCCTGGCGCGCCTGCTTCGTATCCGAGGCCTACGGCGAGAACTGGCAGGGCGGGGTCTACAAGACCATCGAGCGCGACCGGCGTCTCGTCTTCACCTTCACCTGGGATGGGGGACCCGCGGCGTCGCAGGAGACGACGGTGACGATCACCTTCTCCGAGGCCAACGGCCAGACCATCCAGACCTTTCATCAAACCCCCTTCACAACCGTGGAACGCCGCGACAGTCACATCACCGGCTGGAGCGGGCTGCTCGACCGTCAGCAGGCCTACGTCGAGGCCAAAGCCCAAGGAGACGCCTCATGATCAAGCTCTACGCCTTCCGGTGGGTGCCCGACTTCGCCCAAGGCCTGGTTCGGGACCTGCGCGTCAGATGGGCCCTCGAAGAGGCTGGTATTCCGTATGAGACGACGCTGATCGGCCCTGACGAAACCGAGACGGCTGAATACCGCACGCTTCAGCCCTGGGGCCAGGTGCCGGTGATCGAGGAGGACGGCCTTGTGTTGTTCGAAAGCGCGGCCATCGTCCAGTACATCGCAGATCGATCCGAGGCGCTCTCGCCGACGGATCCGATGGGGCGCGCCAAGGTCGCTCAGTGGCTGTTCGCGGCCATGAACTCGGTCGAGCCGCATGTGGCCAACCTCGGCAACATCGACGTGTTCTACGCGGATCAGGAGTGGGCGAAGCTTCGCCGCCCCAGCCAGGAAGCCTTTACCCGAATGAAACTGGCGTCCCTGGCCAAACGGCTCGATGGCAAGACGTGGCTCGAGGGCCGGTTCACGGCCGCGGACCTCATGATGGTCAGCGTGCTGCGTGGCCTACGCCATACGGACATCGTGACATCTGATCCGGTGCTGGGTCCTTATGTCGCCCGGGGCGAAGGGCGGCCCGCGTTCCAGCGGGCGCTTGCGGCGCAGCTGGCGGCGTTCAAGGACAATGCGGCGGCGACGGAGGCGGCGTAGCCCGACCTCCCCCGCTGCCGTTCAACCTCGCGGGGGGAATCGCTCGCCGAACAGCGGGGTCGAGGCCAACGCGGTCGTGTCGGTCGCCGTCGGCACGATCAAGAGCCGCCTAGGCCGAGCGCGAGACCGCTTGGCGCAGATCCTTGCGGACGGCCACGTCGTCGCCAATCGACGCCCGCCGCGCTGCGCGCTCGACACCTTCTATCGGCAAGTCGCCGCCTACAAAGCATGCCTCGCGGCCTTGCTTGAGCCTGCGCGGGCCAAAGTGGCTATTCCGATCGCGTCGGACGTTGTCGCTGTCGTGACGCTGGGCAGCGTGTACGGCTGACCGCACGCGGCCCAGTCCGGACGGCCCTCAAGCAGACAGAGAGCCACGGCGGCGAACAAGGACACGTTTGGCGTTCGCATAGCTAAGCTCATGAGCGCCGACGTGGAGTCCGAACACCATTCTGGTGGCTGAACATCGGCCGTGCGAGCGCCCGGTTCGCGACATGGCGTCGGTCTCATGCGTGCGCGGGGATCACCCCTGAGAATCCGGGATTGGCCCAGCGAACATCGCAACCTGCCGGGTCTATGACCGGCCCAGGAGCGGCAGGTTTGCAACCGACGCGCATCGTAGCCCGAAAGAACGCTCGCAGCGGCTCAGGGATAGAGACAATCCTGAGCAGACCTGCTCACCTAAAGCCGCGCAGACGTGAGCTCGCTCGCGCTGCCGTCTGGGTGGGGGCGCCTGTGATCACAGAGTTCGAATCGGCCGCAACAGAGCGCGCGAGGCGGCGCTCGCGGACATCCAACCCGCCATTGCGCGCATGCAGCCTTTGCGGCTCGCCACAGCGCACCCTCAATCGTCGATACGTGCAGGGTCTCCGGCGCAGCAGCGTGCGGCTCCAACGTGGCCATCATCTCCTCTGCGTCGACTGCGAACCCACAGTGCGGACGCTCCAACTTGCACGGGGACGGCTGATCGCCCTCGTCGCGATCACGGCGGTGTCGGTCATTTCCCTTCTCGTCGCCGCTGCGGTGGCCGGCATGCCGGGAGGCCGCGATCCCTGGCGGGACACGGCGATCCTGCTGGGCGCGTATGTCGCCGCCCTAGGTTGCCTCTACGCGGCCTACGAGGGCGGCGGCCGAAACTGGGTGCTCCGCCATGCTATGCTCAAGGATGGCGCCCGGGTGTGGCCCTTGCCCGAGGCGTCAGGCGCCGGCCTCCTTCACCTCGCCCGCCAACTTATTTGGCCGCTTGGCGTGCATAGGGTTCGGACTCGCACGACGACGCCGGGCGCCGAGCAAGCGCCCGCCGTCCCAGGCAAGTCGTCCCGTGGTTGGGTGGTGCGCGCCGCCTTCATCGCGAATCATAATTTCCGGGCCTCCGCCGATCGCGATCCAAGGCCTCGCATTCGCTATTGGCGGACCTCGCTGTCAGGCTTTTGGGGCGAGGCGTTCCTGGCGACCATGGCCATCACCGTGTGCGTGATCATCGTCTGGCAGTGCGAGAAGGGCAATCTCATCGACTGTTTGCGACTCTATCCGCTGTGGGTCGGAATCGTCGTGTTCATCGCCGCCTTCGCGATCGCGGACTACTGCGTCCGACAGGTGGACGCGGCGCGCGCGAATGGCATGTCGGCGGCCTATGTCGAACGCACCGCGGCCGCCTACTCCGCCTATGGCTTGTACAGCTGGCTGCTGTTCGCCTTCGGGACTGTGCTGTTCGCCGTCCTGGCCCAGGAGTTCTTCGCCTTCGCAGCGGCTTTTGAGGCAAAGGTCCGCGCCGTCGAGGCCCAACTCGCGGCGTTGAAGCCCTACGTCGGCGGGGTTGGCCTCGCGAAGTCGCCAGAGGCGGCAGGTGTCCTGGCGGAGCGGGGGATGGCGCTGCTCGAACGCGCCTATGGCGGCGTGGCCGAAGCCAACTTTGAGCTTCAGAAGCAGCTCAACCCCATCTTTCTTTTCGCCGGTCTCCTGGTGATGCTGAATATCCTCATCACCCACACGCGCTTGCGTTCGCTGTTCATGAACGATGCGCGCACGCTCACGATGATCTTTACCTATGTGCCGCTGACGCTGGTGGGGCTCATTGGATTCTATGTCTACAAGTCGTCGTATGAGTCCCTTTTGCTGACGTTTGCCAACGAGATGCGCTGGATGAAGTTCCCGCATTTCGCGATGGCGCCCGAGCTCGTCAAACGGGAACTTGAAATCCTGAACACCGTGAACAGCGCCAACAACATCTTCGGGTTCGCCGCCGCAGTCGGCGGCTCAAGCTCGGGCGCGGCGGTCTTCATTTGGCTCCTGAAAGAAGTCTTGGACCGCACAAGCGGGAAGGATGGCGACCTTGACGTGCGACTGCTCCACCGGCCAAGCCATCGGTTCAGACCGCAGGAACCCACGTTCAAGGCCCGTGACTCCAGTCGCAAATACGTTCCTAACCGTCCACCCCGCCGGCCTCAGTCTCGGCGCTAGCGGACGTGCGAGACTTGCTCACAGTCACCACCTGGAACCTTGGCTACGCCGGGCTCGGCTATCGGTCGGACTTCGTCATCGACGGCGGAACGCACTGGCTTCCCCCTTCGCGGCGTGAAGTGAAGCGCAACCTGGCTGGGATTCTCGCAGAAGTGACGGCCTCGCGCGCCGATGTCCTGCTGTTCCAGGAGGTTTCGCGCGCCGGACTGGCGAACTACTGGGTCGACGTGGAGGCGGCGCTGCGTGAGGCGCTCCCGGACTTCCACAACGTCTTCGCCCCCGACCTGCTGAGCCGCATTCAGGTCCCGCCGCTGCGCGTGTCCCATGGGCTTGCGACCTATTGCCGACCAGCCATACGGGACAGCCTGACGCACCCTCTCCCGTCCGACGGGGACATCGCGACGGGCGCGCTCAGCAAGGCCTACATCGCGCTGGTCAACCGGATCGAAGACGCGAATGGGGCGGCATGGTCCGTCATTAATCTGCACCTGGCGGCCTTCGATCCGGGCGCTGAGCTAAGGCGTCGGCAGCGGGACGCCGTTCTCGCCCTCGCACAGGGCGAATACGCCCTGGGGCGGCACGTCGTTGTCGGCGGTGACTGGAACATGCGCCTCGTCCCCACGGACTTCCTGCACACCACGCCGGAACAATATCTGACGTGGCTTGCAGACTTCGACAGGGCGAGTCTTCCCGATGGATGGACCCTTGCCGCAGACGCCAAGGTCCCGTCGGTCCGAACCAACGAGAAGCCTTATGTGCCCGGCGAGAACTATACGACGGTCATCGATGGGTTTCTGATATCGCCCAATGTCCGTCTTGTGGATGTGCGCGGGCATGACCTTGGCTTCCGTCATTCCGACCACCAGCCGGTCACGGCGGTGCTTGCAAGGGTTTGAGATGCCTCGTCGTTCCACCTACGTCGCACTGACGGTCGCGACTCTGCTTGTGAGCATTCCGCGTCAGGCCGGCGCATTCAGCGTCATCAGCGGCTTCGGCTACCACGCCGAGCACCGGCGCATCACGCGCCTTGCCCTCCAGTCCGAAGGCTTTGGCCCGGCCACATTCCGCGAAATCGTGGGCGGCGGCCTGCGCTTCGGCGCGGTGGCCGCGGCTGACAAGCCATGGCGGGGTCTGTCCGGCGTGAAGGCCGCTCACTGCGACGGCGGCGACCATCTCGCGACGCCGGGGTACCCGCAGACGGCGGCGGCGGCGCAAGCCAACCTGCTGGCCTGCCGGGCTTTCATCTGGACGAACTTCGACGCGTCGATCGCGGCAGCCGCCCCCCTTGCCGCCCCCGACGCGCCGCGGAACGTCTACGCCCTGGACTGCCGGTTCAACGGACGGACGGAGATCTCCGCCAAATGCGCCGTGCTCGGGGCGTTCGGGTTGGCGCTGCATGCGGCTCAGGACTTCTACGCCCACACAAACTGGACCGACGCCAACCCTGGGCCGGCGACGGGCGACGGCCCGCCGGGCCTGGGTGGCGATGGTCCGGCGCCCTTCCTGTTCGCACGCGACGCCCCGCCCCCCCCGGGTCTCATCAGCGGTTGCTTCGAGGGCTATCCCGAAGGCTGGCGCTGCGAAGGCCGCGTCAGACATCGCGATCTCAACAAGGACACCGGCGCATACGACGCGACCACAGCGACATTCGGCGACGGGTTGACGCCAAGGGGCCGCCAGGTCGGCAACTTCAGGCGCGCCGCAGGTGCGGCCGTGGCGGACAGTCAAGCGCGATGGCGGCAGATGGAGAGACAGATCTACGCGATCTACGGCGCCGAGGCCGGCGACCTTATCCTGTGCCGTCTGAAAAGCGACCGGCCGGCGGATTGCCGTTGATCGCGGCTTCCAGTGCGGCTGCCCTTGCGAGGCCATGTCGTCGGAGCAGCCGTCGGGCGACGAGCCAGCAGATCGGCGCGGCTCCGATCGCGATCAACATCGGCAGGAATGCCGCAGTCGCGGCCCCGAGGTCCAAGGGGGTCTCAGGATCGAGCGCCGTCGCCAAAGTCGCCCCAACCAGCGAATACACCACCACGTCTGGAAGCACGCCGATCGTGGCGACGGCGAGGAACGGCGCGAGGGGCGCGCCCAGCAGCGGGGGAACGACGTTGGCGACTGCATACGGGCTTATCGGAAGCCACCGGAGGACCAGCATGTACAGCAAGGGGTCCCGGCCGAATTCGAGCTGCAGCGTCTGAAGCACCCTGCTGTGGCGGCGCCCATAGGCGTCGCCAAGGCTGAGGGTCGCGAGCCGATGCACCGCAACGGCGCCCACCATGGCGGTCGTCCAAACGACGACGAATGCGGCGGGCAGCCCAAAGACAAACCCGGCCAGGACGATGAGCCACAGCTGAGCCGGCCAGAGCAAGATCGCGGCCGCGATGAAGACCCCGCTGAACAGGACGATGAAAAGCGCAAGATGGTCGGCCGCCAGCGCGCGAAGACCGTAGGCGCTTTTCGCCAGCACGCGCCAGTCAAGCCAATGCGCAGCGCTGGCCCACCAGCCAGCCAGAAGCGCCGCCCCGACGAGCGTAACCCAAATCCAGAAAAGGGGCCGCGCGCGCCTAGCGCTTCGCGCCGCCGTGCCCCCCTGTTCCGTCATATCCGCTCCCAACCCACGCCTCGACCGCATCCCCGGACGCGCGGCGCCCCAGTCCATCCACGGGCCCCCGCCGGACTATGACCTGACCACTTTCAGCCAACCGCGTCGATGCGGGGCCATTACTCCGAACGTGCACGCCTCTGCGCCTGAAAAGGTCTAACCCGATGGCTCAAGACCGGCGAACCAATCTGCATAGGGCGTGTTGCGGGCCATGCGCCGATTGAGGTCGGGCGCACCGTCGCTCCACCAAACCGGCCCTCTTTCGCCCAGCGCCTGTTTCGCAGCATCGACGGCGGCGTGGCCGGCCGCCTCGGCGTCCGCGTCACCCGCGCGGCGCGCAGTCCGGACTGCCCGACGGGCGGACATCAGTTGCTGGACCAAGGCCTGGCGTAGGTCCTCCGGCAGAGCCGGGTTGGTCCTGCGCCACAGCCGTCCACGCACCACGAGGTAGCGGCCGTCCGGAGTGATGGGATCGTCGGTCATCGGGTCTGCCGGCGCGGCCGGGCGCGAGTGGATCGACGGGCCTGGACCAGGCTTGGCGGCGCCCGGCCCGGACTTCGCCTTATCAGCCTTATCTCCCAGGCCGGCGCGTGAACGCTGGCGCCCTCCTGGCCACGGACGGCTCGATCCACGCCCGCGGACCTCAGGGTCGGCGCAAGATCCGGGCTCAGCAGGAGGTTATCCAAGCGCATGCCTTTGTCGTGCGGCCAACGGTGTCGCCGTTGCCCCTAGAAGGTCCAGAGCGGTGCCTCCGTCTGCAGTGTCCGGAGAGCGTCCGTTCGTTTCAAGGACATAAGGTCTTGCACACGATCCTCACGTCGCGCGGATCACGTCTGCGACTCGGGCCGCGAGGATCCGTTCGCCAACGGGAGCGAAACGCATGACAGCAGCAGAGAGGACAGCGCGGGGCCTGCGCGGGCCAATGCGCATCGTGCTTTGGCGCGGCGCGGGCGCCCTGCTGTTGGCGCCGGCCGTCGCGATGCAATTCACGACGGAGGTGGCGTGGGGACCCAAGGACTTTGCGGCGCTCGCCCTGATGCTCATCGTCGCGGGCGTCGTGTTCGAGCTCATCGCCTGGCGCGCAATGCGCCCGCTACAACGCAGCCTGGTCGGCGCGGCGATCAGTGTCGGGTTCTTGCTGGTTTGGGCGCAGCTCGCCGTCGGCATCTGGTAGTCGTCGAGCGCCGAGAACCGACCAACTGATGGCCCGATCGGAGCCGCGGAAACGTCGTCTGAGCGCCGACACGCTTGGCAACGATCGCTTCGCGAGACCGGTGCGCGGCGACAGGCTTCGGGAGCTGCGCGGGAAGGCCGAGCCGCCGCGCAAAAAGCTCTTGAGGGGGTCGCCTCTAGCCGGAATGCAGCCGGCGAAGGCTCACGCGCTCAGCGACATACACGGTGTCGCTGGCCCGCGCCGTGACGACAATTTTCAGTGACGCGCCGCATCCTGCAGGGGCTGCTCACGTGACCTCTGACATCTCCATCCCGGACTCAGCGCTGACAGGGCGGCGCGGCGTCGGCGCCACTGCGGACGGCGGCTCCCACTCGTCGCTGGCGCCAGATCAATCGAGACAGTCGGGATCTCACGTCAGCCGCGCGGGCGCTAGCGACCGGCTGGGATTCAAACCACGATGCGGCCGCGGAGCGTCGGCTCTGCATCGTGGGGGAGGAGCAATGTTCGAGTGGAGCGACCTTCGCTTCTTTGTCGCCGTGGCGAAGGCCGGGTCGACAGCGGCGGCGGCCCAGGCGACCCGTGTAAGCCAAACGACGGTCGCGCGGCGGATCAGCGCCCTTGAGGCTGCCCTACACATGAAACTGATCGAGCGCACGCAGACGGGGAGCCGTCTCACGGACGCGGGGCTGGAGCTTCAATCTGCGGCTGAGCAGGTCGAGGCCGCTGTGGCGGCCTTCAGCAGCAGCGTCGAGACCGCCCGCCGGCGCCTTGCCGGGGCTATACGCTTCACGATGCCGCCCGAGGCGGTCCAGGAGCTGATGTCCCATCCGATCCGGCAATTTATGCAGCATTACCCCAATGTGAGGATCGAGGTGCTCGCGACACACGCGTTCCTCGACATCGCGACGGGTGAGGCCGACATCGCCCTTCGCGCCGGCGGACGTCCTACAAACCCCGACCTGATCGTGCGCAAGATCTCGTCGATCGAGTGGGCTTGTTTCTGCAGTCCGCAGTATGCCGACGCGCATCCGCCGCTGCACGGTCCGGAGGATCTTGCGAACCACACGGTGATTGGCCCCGAAGGGCAACTTGCCGGCGCTGCCCCGATGCGCTGGCTCGCGACCCAGGCAAGCTTCACCTACATGGGCGCCACACTGCCGATCATGGCTAGTTTCGCACGGGCCGGCCTCGGCATTACAATGCTCCCCACCACCTACGACGATGCGAAGCGCGGCCTGGTCCGTTGCTTGGGGCCTCTCCCGGAGATGAACGACACGCTCTGGATCGTGACGCGCGACGACGTTAGACGTCGGCCCGCGGTGCGGGCCTTCATCGATTTTCTGGTGGCGCACCTGGCCGTCCTTGAACAGCAAGGCCTCCCGCGGTCTTGATCGCGGGCACTGCGCTTACTGTAAGCCTGGCGGCTCCGCCCACAACCGGCTCCGACTCACAGGACGTTGTCATGGATGTCCTGCTCGAACACACTGCGTTGAGCGTATCGACGAAACCGTCGACAGATTGGGGCTGGCGTCTGCTTGCGTGATACGGGACTGTTTCACGCCGCTCGGCACGATCCTTTTTGGGCCGCTGCGAGTTGTTGGCTGTCCAGGCCGATGGCGATTTTTTGCGTAGCGTGAGGGCGCTGTGTTGTCGGAACGGACGAGGCGCTTCCAGGCGGTGATGCTCCCGCATATGAACGCCGCTTACTCGTTCGCCCGGTATCTGGCGCGCGATCCCGCCGCTGCAGAGGACATCGTCCAGGACGCCTATCTGAACGCCTTGCGCGGCTTCGACGGGTGGCGGGGCGACTCGGCCAAGGCCTGGCTGCTGACCATCGTGCGCAACTGCTACCTCGCCACCCTCGTCGCCCAGCGGCCCGACCTGACCGCCGAGGACGTGCACGGCCCGGCCGAGGACACGCCGGAGGACATTCTCATCCGCCGTCATGACGCGGCCCTAGTTCGCCAGGAGATTGATCGCCTGCCGGAGCCGTTCCGTGAAGTGCTGGTGCTGCGGGAGCTGGAGGAACTTTCCTACAAGGAGATCGCCGGCATTGTGCAGACGCCGATCGGGACGGTGATGTCCCGGCTGGCGCGGGCGCGAACGATGCTGGGCGACAGGCTCAAGGTGATGGAACAGATCGCGGGAGGCCAAGTATGAGCGCCTGTCCCGACAAGCTATTGCTCGTTCACGGCCTGGCCGACGGCGAGCTTGACGCCTCAAACGCCTTGGCGATCGAAACGCACATCGCCGGCTGCGCGGGCTGTCGCGCGGAGCACGAGCGCATCCTGGCGCTGCGTCACACCCTGGCCCAGGCCGAAGCCAGCTACGAGGCCCCGCCCGCCCTGGCGCGGCGGCTCGAAACGATGCTGGCCCGGGAAGGCGCCGCGCAGGCGCCTGATGTCCCGTCGCGGCGCGCGAGCGCGTTTGCTCGACATGTGCTGGACGCGCGCTGGTGGACCGGCGCCGTCGCCGGGCTGGCGGCGGGCCTGGCGGTGATGGTCTGGCTACCGAAAGAGGCGCCGGCCGCCGGCGAAGACGCCATCATCAACAGCCACCTGCGGGCGCTCCTGCCGGGCCATGAGCTGGATGTGGCGGCGTCCGACCGGCACACGGTGAGGCCCTGGTTCGCAGGGCGGATCGACTTCGCGCCCCCAGCGCCGGATCTGTCCGCTGATGGTTTCCCGCTTTCGGGCGGGCGGCTCGATTTCATCGAGGATCGCAAGGTCGCCGCCCTGGTCTATCGGCGTCGGCTGCACGTCATCAACGTGTTCGTCAGCAAGGCGGATGCGCGCTCGCGTCCCGGGGCGGAAGACGCCTCGAAGGACGGCTACAACATCGTCCGCTGGCGCAGCGGCGATCTGGACTTCGCGGCGGTGTCCGACCTAAACAGTAAGGAACTGGCGCAGTTCCGGACGCTGTTCATCCAGCGCACGAAGGGCTGAACGCCCGGCGCAGTGTGGGTCGGCGCGAAGATTTCTGAATCCGTCGGGAATAAAGTCGACGCCGCGGCTGTCTCTCTTGGGTCAACACCCCAGAGACGAGCCGTGATCCGTCACATCACCAGATCGATCGCCGTGAACGCAGGGGGGCCGCCGGACGTGGGGCTCGTGGCCGTGGCGACGTCCCAGGGCGTCCCCGCGCAACGCGTCAGGGCCCATGCCGTCATCAACGACCGAACGGTCGTCACGGTTTTTCGATCTCCATCGCGCCTGCAGGAGGCTTTCATGACCCGGACCGATCACCTTCGACGTGCGTTCCCGCGCCGCGCGGACATATCTAGCCGGCTTATGACGCTCGGGTCGTGCGCCGTGGCTGGCGCCATCGCGCTACTTGCGCCGACGGCCGCCAGCGCCACCAATGAAGAATATCAGTTCGGCCTCAACAGCTGCAGGCCGGAAGTCCTCGGGGGCTGCGGGAGCGTCGGCGGCTCCACGCCCTCGGCGACCGGCTACAGCCTCGGCGGCGCCTATGCCTTCGCCAGCGGCTATCGCGGCGGCTTCACCTTCGCATCGGCGGGTTTCGCCCCAGGCGCGCCCACCTTGTTGCCGAGCGGCACCTATAGCGAAGGCGCCGTGAGTTTCATGACCTACACCTTCCAGGTGCAGGGGGCCCCCGATACGCTCGTGCCGCTGCGCATGATCGGCAACGTCTCGGTGAGCCCGATCCGCCTGACCGACAGCAGCGGCAATGTCGCAACGCTGGTCAACGGCGTCCCCGGCCCGGCGCCCTCCGA
>JAIXTR010000287.1 GCA_027483845.1 Caulobacteraceae bacterium
GTCGACGACCAGGCTGGCCGGGCCGTTCACCCGGTAGATGTCGTCGATGCCGGGGATCATGAACATCAGCCCCACCTCGCCCGAGCCCTCGGCGATGTTGCGCAGGCTGTCGAGCCGGTTGTTCCCCGGACGGTCGGGCATGACGAGATGCTTGCCGTCCTCCGACACCTGGACAAAGCCCGGTCCGCCCCCACGCGGCGAGACATCGACCTGCCCCCCGGGACCGACCGTGGCGAGCGTGGCGAAGGGCGAAAGTTCGATGAAACGGCGGCCGTGCGGATCCACATGATCCAGGCACTTGGCGACCGTGATCGGATGCGGCGCCTTGTAGAGCGCGTCGAGCTGGGCTTTGGCGTCGTGAGGCATCGCAGGTCTCCCTGCCGCCAGTAGGCCTCAGTTGCGAATAGTTCGCAACCTATACCGCCTGCCGCAGGTCCTCGACCAGGGTGCGGACGCGCCAGGCCTCGGGGCGGGCCAGCAGCGCGCGGACCACGGCGTTGTTCAGCGCATGCCCGGCCAGGACGCCCTCGAACCGGCCCAGCAGCGGGCCGCCCAGGACATAGAGGTCGCCGATAGCGTCCAGCGCCTTATGCCGCACGAATTCGTCGGGCCGGCGCAGGCCTTCCGGATTCAGCACCCGGTCGCCGTCCAGCACCACGCAGTTCTCCATCGAACCGCCGCGGGCGAGGCCCATGGCGCGCAAGGTCTCGACATCGCGCAGGAAGCCGAAGGTGCGGCAGTCGGCCAGTTCGCGCCGGAACGCCTGCTCGTCCATCGGCAGGTCAATCGCCTGGCGGCCGATGGCGGCGGTGTCGAACTCGATCTCGAAGGCCACCTCGAACCCGTCGGCGGGCGTCAGCGTCGCGCGCTTGTCGCCCTCGACCACCTCGACGGTCTCCAGAATCTCGATGTAGCGGCGCGGCGCCTCCTGCTCGCGCAGGCCGGCCCGGTCCAGGATACGCACGAACGGCAGCGACGAGCCGTCCATGATCGGCATCTCCGGTCCGTCGATCTCGACCACGGCGTTGTCCACGCCCAGCATGGCGAAGGCCGCCATCAGGTGCTCGATGGTCGAGACGGTGACGCCTGCGGCGTTGCCGATCACGGTGCCCAGCTGGGTCTTGCAGACCGCCTCGCCGGTCGCCTCAACGCGGTTGTCGCGGTCCTTCACATCGGTGCGCACGAAGACGATCCCGGCGCCGGTCGGCGCGGGCCGGACCGAGACGCGCGTGTATGCGCCGGTGTGCACGCCCACCCCGGCGAACAGGGCCGGCGACCTGACGGTGTGTTGGAACGCGGCCAAGGTGGACCTTCCTGCAACGAACGCGGCGCGACGCCGACCTTATGCCCCAACGCCTGGCTAAGCTGCTTGATGCACCGCAGCAAAGCACATCGTGTTTCGCAATGTTTCGCTTCAGGATTGGTTAACGGCCCAGCCCCCGCCGCCGCTGTTTTCGCAGCGATTTCCGAACGTCCGCGGTAAATCTAGACCGCCGGATACAGCTGCGTGCCGACCAGGTTGCGGGCGCGGTCCAGGATGCGCACCTGCACCGCCCGGCCCAGCTTCGCCAGGCAGGCGGCCAGGCGTTTTGCCTGCGCCTCGGCCCGCGCGCCAGAGCGGAAGACGATGGGTTCGAGACCCGCGCACAGCACCGCCCAGCCATCGGCCAGCGGTGAGACCCAGATAATGCGGCTACTCATGGAAAACGTCCCGGACATGAAAAACCTCCCGGCGTTGCCCCCGGGAGGTTCTATCAACGCCCGCCGTTAAGCGGGGTGACGTTTTCGTGGAGATTTCGGGACGATCGTGTCGTCCCGGACACCCTAGTTGGCGAGACGGCGCAGGAAGGACGGGATCTCCAGATCCTCGTTCTGATCCAGGTCTTCGACGTGCTGCGCCTGTTCCATCGGCTGGGCGCCGCCGCGCGACGGCGCGGGCGCCGTGCGGGGGGCGGACGCGGTGGCCTGCGGCGCCGCCGGAACCTGCGGCGCGTCGTAGCGCGGCCGGCCGCCGAAGATGCTCAGGAACCCGCCCCGCGGACGGCGCGGCTCATAGGCCGGCTCGGCGAACAGCGGCTCATCGCCGGCTTCCGCCGCCTCGGGATCGACGATCCGGGCCATCGGCTGGACCGCCGGTTGGGCGGGCGCGGCCGCGGCGACGGGCGCCGTGAAGATGTCGGGCTGCTCTTCCTCGCGGATGTCAGCCACCGGCTCCGGCGCGACCGCGGCGGCGACCATCGGCTCGGCGGCCGGGGCCTCGGCCCGCGGCGTCACCGTGGCGCGCAGCGGTTCGGCCTGCAGCGAGCGGCGCTCGACCTTGGGCTCGATGGCGGCGATCGAGGCGCCGTCCATGCCGGTCGCCACGACCGAAACCCGGATCATGCCTTCCAGCGTCGGGTCGAAGGCCGCGCCGAAGATGATATTGGCTTCCGGATCGACCTGTTCGGAGATGGCGTTGGCCGCCTCGTCGACTTCCAGCAGGGTCATGTCCAGGCCGCCGGTGACGTTCACCAGCACGGCCTTGGCGCCCTTCAGCGAAACTTCGTCAAGCAGCGGGTTCTGGATGGCGTTCTGCGCGGCCATCAGGGCGCGATCGTCGCCCGTGGCCTCGCCGGTGCCCATCATCGCCTTGCCCATCTCGGTCATCACCGTGCGGACGTCGGCGAAGTCGAGGTTGATCAGGCCCGGCAGCACCATCAGGTCGGTGATCGAGCGCACGCCCGAGTGCAGGACCTGGTCGGCCATGCCGAAGGCTTCCGCGAACGTGGTCCGCTCGTTGGCCACCCGGAACAGGTTCTGGTTGGGGATGACGATCAGGGTGTCGACGTAGCGCTGCAGCTCAGCGATCCCGGCGTCGGCCAGGCGCATCCGGTGGCGGCCTTCGAAGTGGAAGGGCTTGGTCACCACGCCCACCGTCAGGATGCCGCGCTCGCGGGCGCACTTGGCGATGATCGGGGCCGCGCCGGTGCCGGTGCCGCCGCCCATGCCGGCGGTGATGAAGACCATGTGGGCGCCGTCCAGGTGCTCACCGATCTCGGGGATGCTCTCCTCGGCGGCGCTCATGCCGACCTCGGGGTGGGCGCCGGCGCCTAGCCCCTGGGTGACCTGCACGCCCAGCTGAATGCGGCGTTCGGTCTTGGCGAACTGCAACTGCTGCGCGTCGGTGTTGCCGACCACGAATTCGACGCCTTCGAGGCCCGCCTCGATCATGTTGTTGACGGCGTTGCCGCCGGCGCCGCCGATGCCGAACACGACGATCCGGGGCTTCAGTTCCGTGGCGCGCGGCGCAGAGAGCGAAATGGCCATTGGGACGTCCTGTCCTTCCCCAAAATGCGGTCTAGCGCGTCCGACACCCCATCGCGGACGCACCCGAGTAACGATGCGTTAAGTACGCGCCGACACCCTTAATCGAGTGTTAACCGCATACTCTGAGTCGGAAGGGCGTCGAGCTTGGCTGAACGCGTTTTTCTGCCGCATCGCCAAGAGGAACCCAGACGAATCAACAGTAACGGTGCGGCGCTGTGACTCAGGGCTGGCGCGGCGTCGGTCAAGACGTCCACAGAGTTGTCCACGGGAAACGCCTGCGCGTGACAGCGGCGCCGCCGGCGGCCAGTGTCCCCGCTCACGACTCTTGCAGACGAAGGTTCCGTCCATGTTCAAGCTTCCCACCCGCCTCGCCGCGGTCATCGCCGCCGGCGCGCTCGCCCTGCCCGGCCTCGCCGCGGCCGCGCCCGCCTCGCCCGAGGTCAAGGCGGCGGTGGAAAAGGTGCTGACCGACAGCGCCGCGGCCTATTCGGCGGGCGACTTCAAGGGCTTCATCGCCAGCTACGAGGTCTCGCCCGAGACCACCTACGTCAGCGGCGACAAGATCGTCGCCGGCTACGACGCCATCGCCCAGACCTATGCCGGGCGGTTCGAAACCCGGGAGGCCAAGGCCGCCCTGGGCAAGCTCAGCGTCCAGATCCTGAACGCCCGCACGCTGGGCCCCGACCACGTCCTGGCCATCGGCCGCTTCAAGGTCGAGACGCCCGACGCCAAGACGGCCTCGGGCATCTTCTCCCTGGTCTTCCACAAGACGACGGCCGGCTGGCGCATCGTCGCCGACCACACCTCCTGAGGCCACACCTCCTGAGGATCGGGCGCGGCGGCCGAAACCGCCGCGCCCTCTCGTTCTAGAAGCTAGCCCGAACCGTCATCCCCACCGTGCGCGGCTGGATGCGGATCGCGCCCTCGGCGTCGAACGGCGTGGAGGCCAGGGCCCGCAGCACGCCGCGGCTGTCGCCCAGGTTCTTCACGAAGGCCGAGACCTCGACCTCGCCCACCCGCGCGCCGGCCCGCACGTTGACCACATTGTACTGGCCCATCTTGCGGTAGCGGCTCTGCAGGCTGGAGAAGTCCGTCGCCCGCTCGCCGACGTACTGGTAGTTGCCCCAGACGAAGCCTTCGACCGTGTCGCTCACCGGCCAGACGTATTCCGCCGTACCGTTGAACGTGCCCTTCGGCACGAACGGCGCGCGGTCGCCCTTCTCCGCCTGCAGGTTGGCCACGTCGCCGTCCAGGGTGGAGTCGGTGTAGGCCGCGCCCGCCGTCAGGGTCAGGCCCGTGATCGGCCGCAGGGTCGCCTCGATTTCCACGCCCTTGCTGGTCAGGTCGCCGGCGTTCTCGCGGAAGCCGAAGCCGCAGTTCAGGTCGCGGTTGGTCTGGATGCCCTTCCACTTGATGACATAGGCGCTGGCGTTCAGCGTCAGGCGGCGGTCCAGGAAGCTCGACTTGGTGCCGACCTCGTAGTTCCACAGCTTGTCGGGACCATAGACGGTCGGGTCGCCGTCACGGTTGATCCCCGCCAGTTCGGCGGCGCAGACGTTGGCCGGGATCACGTCGTTGATCCCGCCGAAGCGGAAGCCCTTGGCCGCCTGCACATAGACCAGGTTGTCCTCGTCGATGCGGTAGGTGGCGTTGAACTTCGGGTTGACGCCGTCTTCCTTGGTCTTGCGCTGACCCGTGCTGGTCGCGCCGCCGTTGAACAGGCCGCCCGAGTTCAGGCTGTAGTCCTGCTCCCAGGTGAACCAGCGCAGGCCGGCGGTGAAGGCGAACGGGCCGGTGGTGTAGGTGGCCTCACCGAACACCGCGCCCTGCTCGACGCTGATGTCCTGGATGCCGAAGAACAGGGTGTCCTTCGGCGCGCCGAACGCCGACGAGGGCACGCCCAGCTCGGCGTCCACGCCCGGCACCGGGAAGGCGTTCACATAGTAGCGGTCGCGCTTGTTGTAGTAGGCGCCGACCAGCCAGGTCACCGGGCCGTCGCCCTTCGACGCCACCCGGAACTCCTGGGTGAAGTCCTCCACGCTGGTGGTGTCGCGCAGCGCCGAGAAAAGCTTCGTCGTCACCGTCGCCAGGATCTTGTCCAGCTGGCGCTTATTGACCACGTCGACGTTCAGGTACGACGTCACCGAGGTCACTTCGAACTTTTCGAAGCTCTTCGTGATCGTGCCGCTGTAGATCTGGTTCTCGAAGTCCGAACCCTCTTCCGAGCGATAGCCGCGCTTCAGGCCGCCTTCGTCGATCGAGCGGCCGCCGTCCGAGAATTCGTGGGCGAACACCGACAGGTCGATGGTCAGATCCGACGACGGCGTCAGCCGCAGGGCCGCGCGCACGCCCGACGACTCGTTGTCGTTCAGGTCGCTCTTGCCGGTGGTGACGTTGTCGATATAGCCGCCGAATTCGGTGTGGTAGGCCAGCACCCGCAGCGCGGCCTTGTCCTGCATCAGGGGGATGTTGACCA
>JAIXTR010000246.1 GCA_027483845.1 Caulobacteraceae bacterium
GTCCTTCGCAGCGAGAAGCGCTGGTTCCCATCCGCCCAGTCGCAGACGACGGAGGCGGGCATCCGGGTCAGCCCGCTGGGCAACCTCTATGTGTCGATCGGCGAGGAGTCGGAGGCCGGGGTGATCGTTCGCCTGTGGGATCACCCGCTGATCATCTGGATCTGGATCGGCGGCTTCGCGATGTCGATCGGCGGTGCGATCTCGCTCAGCGACCGGCGGCTGCGCGTCGGCGCGGCGGTGAAGACACAGCCGCTGGGCCAACCGGTCGCCGCCGAATGAAGCGGATCCTGTTCCTCTTCCCGGTTGTCGGGTTCGTCGTTCTGCTGGGCGTGTTCTTCCTTGGGTTGGATCGTGACCCGCGCGCCTTGCCATCGGCCTTCATCGGCAAGCCCCTGCCAGCCTTCACGACGGCGCCGGTGCGGCCGGGAGACCTGGGCCTGTCGAACAGTGATTTCGACCGAGGCGAGCCGGTCTTGTTGAACGTCTTCGCCTCCTGGTGCGGCCCGTGTCGGGTGGAGCACCCCGTCCTGATGCGCCTGCGACAGCAGGGCGTGCCGATCCATGGCCTCGACTGGAAGGAGGCTGCGCCGGCGGGCCTGAAGTGGCTGACCGACAATGGCGACCCCTATATCCGCGTCGGCAATGACGAAAGTGGTCGCACCGGCATCGAATTCGGCGTGGCTGGCGTGCCCGAGACCTTCGTCATCGATAAGCATGGAAAGGTCCGCTATCGGCATGTCGGCGCGCTGACGCCCGACGACTGGGAGCAGAAGATCGGTCCGCTCATGGAACAGCTGAGGAAGGAATCGTGAGGCGTCTGCTGGCGCTCGCTCTCACTTTCGCCCTGTTGGCGGGTCCGGCGGGCGCGGTGAACCCCGACGAGCAGCTGTCCGATCCGGTTCTTGAGGCCCGCGCGCACAAGCTCTCGCAGGAGCTGCGGTGCGTCGTCTGCCAGAACCAGTCGATCGACGACTCCGACGCGACTCTCGCGCGCGATCTACGGATCATCCTGCGTGAGCGGATCAGCGCCGGCGACACCGACAAGCAGGCCATCGACTTCATCGTCGCGCGGTACGGCAGCTTCGTGCAGCTCGATCCGCCCATGCGGCTGGACACGCTGGCGCTGTGGTTCGGACCGCTGGCGGTGCTGCTGGTGGGCGGGATCGGTGCGGTGATCTACATGCGGGGGCGTTCACCCGCGCAGGCGGCTGCGCTGACCGCCGAGGAGGAGGCCGAGCTGGCCTCGATGCTGAAGTCCGACGAGGCGCGCTGAATGCTCTGGATGATCCTGACCCTGATGACGGTCCTGGCGGCCGTGGGCCTGGCCATCCCGCTTGTCCGCCGCCGCGATGCCGCGCGGGCGCAACGCGCCGATGCCGTGACGGTCCTCAAGGATCAGCTGGGCGAGATCGAAGCACAGGCGTCGGCCGGCGCCTTGGCCCAGCCCGAGGCCGACGCCCTGAAGAGCGACCTCAAACGCCGTGTCTTGGCGGAGGGGCGGCAGGCGGAGCCGGCGGCCCGGCCTCTGCCCGAGCGCACCTTGCTGATCGTCGCCCTGGGCATCGTCGCGGTGGTCACCCTGGCCGGCACCGGGCTCTATCTGAAGATCGGGCGCCCCGACGTTCCCGGAACCTCGGCGCTCAAGAACAGCCCTGCCAGCCTGGCGACCACGGCCGGCGATCACCCGCAGGGCGAAGTGGGCGCGATGATCGCCCAGCTCGAGGCCCAGATGCAGAAGCGGCCGGACAACGCCGAAGGCTGGCGCATGCTGGGCTGGTCTTACATGCAGACCGGGCGCAACGCCGATGCCGCCGTCGCCTATGGGAAGGCGTCCGCCCTGGATCCGCGGAATGCGGAGTACCTGTCGGCGCAAGGGGAGGCGACCGTGCTGGCGGCCGATGGCTCGGTGACGCCCGCGGCGGTGGAAATCTTCCGGCGCGCTGTGGTGGCTGATCCTGGCGATCCGCGCGCGCGCTACTATCTCGCCGTCGCCAAGGACCAGGCCGGGGACCAGGCTGGCGCCATGAACGACTGGATCGCCCTGCTGAAGTCCGCGCCGCCCGACGCGCCGTGGGCCGCCGAGGTGCGAACCTTCGTGGAAAAGGTGGCGGCGGACCGTAAGATCGATCTTGCCGGGCGGCTGCCGCCGGCGTCTTCGCCCCAGGCTGCGGCGGTCGGCGAGGGGGCGCCCCGAGGTCCTAACGCCCAGCAGATGGCCGAAGCCCAATCGATGAGCGAGACCGATCGCCAGCAGATGATCGAAGGGATGGTCGCTGGCCTAGCGACCCGCCTCAAGGAGAATCCCAAGGACCGCGCGGGCTGGGAGCGACTGATCCGTGCCCGCATGGTCCTGGGCCAGACCCAACAGGCCGCGGCGGACTACCGCGACGCTAACCGCGCCTTCGCCGGGTCGCCCGCCGACCAGCAGGCCTTGCGTAGCGCCGCGTCGCAACTTGGGGTGCCGGTGAGCTGATGTTCCGACTGATGGACAAGAATGCGGCCGGGGCCGCCGCGCAGCTCATTCTCGAGCTGCTGCCCGAGCCGGTGATCCTGGTGCAGGGGCGTGACGGCGAGGCGCCCGAGATCGCCTATGGCAATCAGGCCGCCCGCGAGGTGTTCCGCATCGAACTGGCCGGGGCCCCGCTGGGGGCGGCCCTGCGTCGGCCCGAGGTGCTGGAGGCGATCGAGGGAGCGCTGGCGACGGCGACGTCGGCCGAGGTGGCGTTCGAGACGATCGGCGTACAGCCACGGTTCTGGCGGGCGTTCGCGCGCCCCCTGGTGACCGAGGACAATGACCCGCGCCAGCTTGTCGTGGTCCTGCGGGACGAGACCGACGCCCGGCGCACCGAGCGCATGCGCGCCGACTTCCTGGCGAACGCCAGCCATGAACTGCGCACGCCGTTGGCCTCGCTGGCCGGCTTCGTCGAGACCCTTCGCACCCACGCCAAGGACGATCCCGAAGCGCGCGACAAGTTCCTTGGCATCATGGCCCAGCAGGCGACCCGGATGGCGCGGCTGGTCGACGACCTTCTGTCTCTCAGCCGCATCGAGCTGAACGAACATATCGCGCCTTCGGGCAAGGTGGATCTGGCGCGGACGGTCCAGGACGTCTCCGACGCCATCAAGCCGCTGACCGCCGAGCGGCGGGTCAGCGTCTCGATCGAGCCCGGCCCGGACGTGGGCTCGGTCACCGGCGATCGCGATCAGCTGGTGCAGGTCATCCAGAACCTGGTCGATAACGCGGTGAAGTACACGCCTGCCGGCGGCAAGGTGCATGTGTCGCTGCAGGCCGCCCCCAATCTTGAGGTGGCGCGCGCCTCCAGCCGTGGCGGCTTTGGCTTGTCGCTGCTGTCCCCCGATGCGCCGAGCGACGGTCAGGCCTATGTGGTCCTGCGGGTCACCGACCAGGGACCGGGCATCGCGCGCCAGCACCTGCCGCGACTGTCTGAGCGGTTCTACCGGGTCGAAGGCCAGCGCAGCGGAGGTACGGGCCTGGGCCTGGCGATCGTCAAGCACGTGGTCAATCGTCACCGCGGCGGCCTGACGGTCGAGAGCGCCGAGGGCGAGGGCAGCACCTTCAGCGTCTATCTGCCGGCGGCCGCCCCCAGTTCGTGACGCCCGAGCCGGCAATTCGCCGTCCGTGTCGCAAAACTGTCGCGCGATCGCATTAGTTTGCGCGCCAACGGATCGAGGGCTGCGTGACACGTTCGTATCAAGCTGAGTTGCGGCAACTGGTGGCCGAGGTCATCCGCATGGGCGGCCTGGCCGAAGCCCAGGTGATGGACGCCGTCGACGCTGTTGTGCGCCGGGACGTTCCCCTGGCCCAGGCGCTGATCGTCCGGGACCTGCGGCTGGACACCCTGCAGAGCGAGGTGGAGCGGCGGGCGCTGAGCCTGATCGCCCATCACCACCCGGGCGAGGCCGACCTGCGCCGCGCCATCTCGACCCTCAAGCTGGCGATGAACCTGGAGCGCTGCGGCGATCTCGCGCGCAACATCGCCAAGCGTAGTCTCGTCCTGTCCGCGAGCGAGCCGGTGCTGCCCCTGACCGGGGCTATCGAGCGGATGGGCCGGCTGGTTTCGGCCCGCCTGCGCGAGGTGCTGGACGCCTATGCCGCCGGCGACGTGGAACCCGCCCTCGACGTCTGGCGTCGCGATGGCGAGGTCGACGAACACTACGAAAGCCTGTTCCGCGAACTGCTCGCCCTGATGACCAATCACCCGGGCTCGGTGGCGGCGGGCGCGCACCTGCTGTTCGTCGCCAAGAACCTCGAGCGCATCGGCGATCACGCCACGAACATCGCCGAGATCCTTCATTTCCAGATGACCGGCCAGGAATTGACCGGCGAGAGGCCCAAAGTGAGCTTGCCCGGCGTCGAAGCGGAAGGGGCTCTGTCGTGAGCACACCCTACGTTCTGGTGGTCGAAGACGAGGACGCTCTGGCGACCCTCCTCGACTACAACCTCATGAAGGAAGGTTTCCGCGTCGAGCGGGCCGCCGACGGGGAGGAAGCGCTGCTGCGGGTCGCCGAGGAGCCGCCGGATCTGGTGGTGCTCGACTGGATGCTGCCCAAGGTGTCCGGGGTCGAGGTCTGCCGGCAACTGCGCGCCGGCGCCGAGACCCGCCGCACGCCGGTGCTCATGCTCACCGCCCGGGGCGAGGAGGCCGACAAGGTTCGCGGCCTCGACACGGGGGCCGACGACTATGTGGTCAAGCCGTTCGCCATGAGTGAATTGGTCGCCCGCATCCGCGCCCTCCTGCGCCGCACCCGGCCCGAGCTGGTCGAAGAGCGTCTGGAGTATGCCGACCTGGTCCTGGACCGCGGCCGCCATCGCGTCACCCGCGCCGGCAAGGACGTGCACCTGGGTCCCACGGAGTACCGCCTGCTGGACTTCCTGATGCAACGCCCGGGCCGGGTGTTCAGCCGCGAGCGGCTGCTGGACGCCGTCTGGGGCGCCAACACCTATGTCGAGGTCCGCACGGTCGACGTCCACGTCGGGCGGCTTCGCAAGGCGCTGCGCCAAGACAACTCGCCGGATCTGATCCGCACGGTCCGCTCCGCCGGATATGCGCTGGATACCGAGGGCTAGCGACACCCACGTCACCCGGGCGTCACAGACTCGGCTGACGGTCGCCCGCGTCTTTCGCCGTTGGGGGCAGCGATGCACGAGACCACTGCGACCGTCCGCTGCCGGACGGCCTTCATTTCCGACATCCACCTCGGCACAAAGGGGTGCCAGGCTGAACTGCTTTTGGAGTTCATCCGGGAGCTGGAGTGCGAGACGCTCTACCTGGTGGGCGACATCGTGGACGGCTGGAAGCTGCGCTCGGGCTGGTTTTGGCCGCAGGCCCACAACGACGTGGTGCAGAAGATCCTCCGACTGGCCCGCAAGGGCGTGAAGGTCATCTACGTCCCCGGCAATCACGACGAGGGGGTTCGGGACTTCTGCGGCGTCCACTTCGGCGGGGTGATCGTGGCCCGGGACGCCATCCACCAAGCCGCTGACGGCCGGCGATACCTGGTCACCCACGGCGACGAGTTCGACGGGGTGGTGCAGAACGCCCGCTGGCTGGCGTTCCTGGGCGACTGGAGCTACCGCGGCCTCATCGCGCTCAACACCCAATTCAACCGCGTGCGGCGGATGATGGGGCTGGGGTACTGGAGCCTGTCGGCCTACCTCAAGCACAAGGTGAAGGACGCCGTCGCCTTCATCGATCAGTTCGAAGGCGCCATGGCCGAGGAGGCCCGCCGTCGTGGCGTTCACGGCGTCATCTGCGGCCACATCCACAAGGCCGAGATGCGGGACATCGGCGGCGTCATGTATCTGAACGACGGCGACTGGGTCGAAAGCTGCACGGCGATCGTGGAAGGCTTCGACGGCACGTTCGAGATCGTCCGATGGCTTGACGCCCGCAAGGCCCTTGTCGCTGCCCCGGCCCTCATTCAAGCTGCCCCTGGCAGCCTGACCTGGGCCTTGCGGATCGAAAAAAGAAGGCCGCGACCGGGGGGCGGTCGCGGCCGTAAATCCGGTCATCGGGGCGACCGGCTGCAGATCTACGAGGGGTTACTGGCGGCACGCTAACCGCCCCGCATGTCGTCCGCGTGACGTTCCCACCATCGCGCTCAAGAAAAGACCGCCACGGCGAGCCGTGGCGGTCCAATGTCTGGAGTAGGGGAGACAGCCCCTAGAAGTTGACCTGCCCCCGCGCGGCGATGGCGTTGTAGCTCTGACCGATTTGCAGGCCTGTGGCGCCCAGGCGATCGACATCGACGTGCTGGTAGTCGAGCATGACGCGCATCGAAGGATTCAGATACCAGTTGAGGCCGGCGCTCCAGATCTTCTGCTCGCCGCCTCGCACCGCGCCCGCGACCGGCGCGCCGGTCGTGCCCTCGCGGAAGTTGAGATCGACCAGCGAATAGCGGGCGGCGACCTCGAAGGCGCCCCACGTACCGGCTTCCGGATTGAAGTTATAGGTCAGCTTCGGCGCGTCGAAGCGCGCCTCGATGGGGTTGTAGACCCGCGATTCCCCGGTCAGCACCCACGAACCCTGCACGTACCAGCCCTTGAACTTCGGGTTGGCGAGGGGGGCGGCGGTTGTGATCCGGCGGTCGATTTTGTACTGGAACCACTCGCCTTCGATCATGGCCGGGCCGTATTGGAACGCGCCTTCCAGGCCCATGACGGTGGTGTGGCGCGCGTCGATGGCGCCGGTGTCGATCAGGCGCGCCCCGTCCAGCCGCAGTTCGGGGCGGTCGCGCAGCTGGGCCGCATAGCGGGTTGCTGCGCCAGCGCCGGCGTCGTTCGGGTGGATCACATACTGATAGTTCGCGCCCACGTGGGCTTGCCAGTCCGTTCCGGAGTAGGGGGCCAGCGCGGCGCGGGCGATCCAGGCGGTCTGTTCGTCGAACGGCTGGACGGTGGCCGAGGCGGCCGAGCTGCCCGCGGCGACGGTGTTGCCGGTGAAGGCGGTCGAACCGAACCAGCGGGTGGCGATCCCCGTATCGTCCGCGCCGAAGACCCCGGCGCCGCTGACCTGGAACGCCACGCGGCTGTCGCCGGCGGCCACGCTGCGGGCGATCTCGGCCGGGGCCGGACGCTCCATCATGGGCATCTGGCTGGTTGAGACGGCCGCGGCCAACCCGATGTTCGGTTCGAAGGCGCCGACCTTGATGCGCAGCGGCTTGATCGCCGTGTAGGTGAGCGACGCCTCGTACAGACGGCCGGGGTCTTCCTGACCGGAGCCGCCGAACTCGTAGATGAACGAGTAGTCGAAGTCGCGGAACAGCTTGCCGTCCAGCCCGATGCGGGCGCGGCGGAAGTTGGCGCCTTCGTTGAGGTCGCGATTGGAGACCGCCGGCGGCAGGTCGCCCTTCTGGAAGTACTTGCCGGCGTCCAGCATCAGGATCGCCTTGATGTTCGCCGTGAACCGGCCATCCGCCGTGGCGAAGCCCGGCTTGCCGTTCGACAGGGTCGTGGTCACGGCGGAGCCGGGGGGCGCCTGCTTCAGCGTCGCGATGTCTGTGGTGGCGGTCTCCTGGCTGGACTTCATTTCGGCCAGTTGCGCCGCCATGGCGTCCAGCTGCTGCTGAACGGCGGTGAGCTTGGCGTCCTGCTGGCCCTGGGCCGCGATGGCGGTGAGCTGGGCGCGCATGTCGTCCAACTGCCGCTGCATCGCCTGAAGCTTCGCGTCGTTGCCGGCGGCCGGGGCGGCGATCGCGGCGGTCGAGACGCTGCAGAGCAGCATGCCAGCGAGGCTCGCGGAGAGCCACGCGCCCCGCTTGTGAGACGGTCCCATCGTGAGGAGTCCTTAGGATTGGCCGCCAGGAGGGCGACGTCGACGGGCTCTCTAGGCCCGGTGTGCGACAGTTCGGCGAAGGCGATGCGACAAATCGATGACAGCGGCCGCTGGGCCCACGTTGTCATTCAACTGACATGTCGACGTCACGCGACCTTCGCGCAGGCTCCGTACACCGGCCGTCGAACGGGCGCCCGCTGGCGCCCTCTCCAGGGAGTTTCCCAATATGTTCAAACGCTACCTCTCCGCGATCGCCGCCGTGGCGATGCTCGCCGGCGCGGGCGCGACCCAGGCCGCCGACATTTCGGGCGCCGGGGCGACGTTCCCCGCGCCGGTCTATTCGAAGTGGGCGGAAACCTACCGCGCCCAGACCGGCAATCGCCTGAACTATCAGGCCATCGGTTCCGGCGGCGGCATCCGTCAGATCACCGCTGGCACCGTCGACTTCGGCGCCACCGACAAGCCGCTGAAGCCTGACGATCTGGCCACGGGCGGCTTCACGATGTTCCCCACCGTGATCGGCGGTGTCGTGCCGGTCATCAACGTTCCGGGCATCAAGTCCGGCCAGGTCAAGCTGACCGGCGCCCTGACCGCCGACATCTTCCGCGGCGTGGTCAAGAAGTGGAACGACCCGCTGATCGCCAAGTTCAATCCGGGCGTGACGCTGCCGAACCTGCCGATCACCGTGGTTCACCGCTCGGATGGTTCGGGCACCACCTTCCTCTTCACCAGCTACCTCGCCATGAAGGCGCCGCGCTGGGCCAGCGAAGTGGGCGCGAACGACGCCGTGAAGTGGCCGACGGGTCTGGGCGGCAAGGGCAACGACGGTGTCGCGGCCTATGTAAAGCAGACGCCGGGCGCCATCGGCTACGTCGAGTACGCCTACGCCAAGCAGAACGGCCTGACCTATACCCTGCTGCAAAACAAGGCGGGCAAGTTCGTCGCGCCGGCCGCGGCCAACTTCAGCGCCGCCGCTGCGGGCGCCAAGTGGAACGCCGCGCCGGGCTTCTATCTCCTGCTCCTGGAACAGCCGGGCGCCGAGGCGTGGCCGATCACGGGCGCGACCTTCATTCTGGTGAAGACCAAGCAGGAAGA
>JAIXTR010000047.1 GCA_027483845.1 Caulobacteraceae bacterium
CCATAGGCCAGCGCATTGCCCACCAGATTGGCCAGCGCGCGCTTCATCGCCACCGACCGGGCGCGCACGGTCAGGTGCTCCGGCCCGGCATAGGTGATCGCCTCCGCCAGCTCCGGCGCGGCATCCGCGGCCTCGTCCAGCACGGTGCGGCACAGCGCCGCGAGGTCCACCGCGACCGAAGGCTCGGCCGCCGCGTCGTCGCGCGCGAAGGTGAGCGTCGCGCCGATCATCGCTTCCATCTCCTCAAGGTCGGCGAGGATCTTGCGGCGCTGTTCGTCGTCATCCAGCAACTCCGCGCGTAGCTTCAGGCGGGTGATCGGCGTCTTCAAATCGTGGCCAATGGCCGCGATCATCTGCGTGCGGTCGCCGACGAAGCGGCGGATGCGCTCGGCCATGGTGTTGAAGGCGCGCGCGGCGGTCGCGACCTCGGCCGGGCCCTTCACCGCCAGCGGCGGGGCATTGGGGTCGCGACCCAGCCGTTCGGCGGCGTCGGCGAACACCTGGATCGGCTGCGACAGCCGACGGGCGTAGATCCACGCCACCGGAGACATGGCGAGCGCCGAAAGGGCGAACCAGAGGGCGACCCGCTGTTGCCAGGCGTTGAGACCGAACCCGGCGTCGGGGTGCACGACCCGCCAGCGCCCGTCCGGCTGGCGTACGCCCACCTGGAACGGGGCGACCAGGAAATGCTCTTCCTCGCTCATGCCGGCCTTCGCGACGCGGTCGCGGATGATCCGTCCGACCCGCCGATCGGAGAGCGGGCCGCGTTCTCCGGCGATCACGACATCGCTGGCGGGCACCCCCAGGTTCTCGGCGATCTTGTCGCGGATCTGTGGGATCGACTTGAAGTCCAGCTCCGGCCGCGGTGCGCGATCGCGGATCTCGAGCATCAGCGGCCGACGCTCCGTGAACGTCGGCGCGGCGCCGCGGAAGGTCATCTCGATTTCGGCGATGCGGTAGAAGTCCGGCGCGGGCGGGGGCAGCAGGAACAGCAGCAGGGTGCTCATCGCCCACGCGGCCACCAGCGTCAGGCCGGTCAGCGTCAGCAGCTGAACCAGCAGCGGCGCTGTCGCCCGGCCGAACGTCTTCACGCCCGCTTGACCTTGGCCGTGAACATGTAGCCTTCGTTGCGGATCGTGCGGATCAGGTCGTGGCCGCCACCGCCATCATCCAGTTTCCGGCGAAGCCGGCTGATCTGCACGTCGATGGCGCGGTCGAAGGCGTCGCTGTCGGGGCCGCGGGCGAACTCCAGCAGCTGGTCGCGGGTCAGCACTCGCTGCGGCCGTTCCACGAAGGCGCGCAGGAGCGAGAATTCGCCCGAGCTCAGATTCACCACCACCCCGGCCGGCGAGCGAAGCTCACGCCGAACCAGGTCCAGCCGCCAGCCGGCGAACTCGCAGCCCGCGCCCAGGGCCCCGCCCGTGGTCCGCTGCTCGGCCCGCCGCAGCACCGCGCGCACCCGCGCCAGCAGCTCGCGCGGGTTGCACGGCTTGGCCAGATAGTCGTCGGCCCCCAGCTCGAGGCCCACGATCCGGTCGGTGTCCTCGCCCATCGCCGACAGCATGATGATCGGCGGCGCCGCCTCGGTGGTGGTCAAGCGTCGGCAGACCGCGAGCCCGTCCTCGCCCGGCATCATGACGTCCAGCACGATCAGATCGACCGGGCCGCGTTCCAGCACCCGCTCCATCTCGGCGGCGTCGCCGGCCGTCTCGACCTTGTAGCCATGCTTGCCCAGGAAGTCGGACACCACATCGCGGATGCCCGGGTCGTCATCGACCATCAGGATTCGAGCGCCGGCCCCGGCCATATCAGTTGCAAGCTCCATGGGCGCCAGTGTCGTCACCGGCCGTAACGTCCGAATGTCTCACTTGAAACCGAGATGTCCCAAACCGGAGGCGGCGGATCATTCGTCCGCCAGCACGTCGTCGGCGACGAAGGGATTGGTCCGACGCTCCTGGCCGAAGGTCGACATCGGCCCGTGGCCCGGCACGAACTGCACGTCGCCCCCCAGGGGCCAGAGCTTGCCGGTGATCGCCTCGATCAGGTCCTTGAAGCTGCCCTGCGGGAAGTCGGTGCGGCCGATGCTGCCCTGGAACAGCACGTCGCCGACCTGGGCGAACCGCGCTTCGCGGTGGAAGAACACCACGTGGCCGGGCGTGTGGCCGGGGCAGTGCAGCACCTCGAACTGGGTTTCGCCCAGGGTGACGGTATCGCCGTCCTGCAGCCAGCGGTCCGGGGTGAAGGGCTGGGCCTCCGGCATGCCGTACTTGGCGCCGGACGCGCCGATGTCGTCGATCCAGAACTGGTCGGCGGGATGCGGGCCTTCGATGGGTGCGCCGGTCAGAGCCTTGATCTCGGCCGTCCCGCCCGCGTGGTCCAGATGGCCGTGGGTGATCCAGATCTTCTCCAGCGTCAGGCCGTTGGTTTCCAGGATCGACATCAGCTTGGCGACCTCGCCGCCGGGATCGATGATCGCGGCTTTGTTGGTCTTCACGCACCAGACGATGGTGCAGTTCTGCTGCAGCGGGGTCACGGGCGCGATCATCGCGCGGATCGGGAGAGCGTGGGCGGGGGCGTTCATGGCGGCCCTATGATCGGGGCTTGGCGTTGATATGAAAAGGCCCGGGAGCGATCCCGGGCCTTTCCTTTGGCGTGTCTGCCGCGTCAGGAGCCCGGCATGGGCGGAACCGACGTCGGCGGCGCGTCGTCGTCCAGCTCGTGGGTCTCGGGCGAGCCATGGGCCACGTGGCTCTTTCGATAGCCATAGCTGAAGTAGACGATCAGGCCGATCACCGCCCAGGCGACGAACATCAGCTGGGTTTCGTGCGGCAGGCTGACGAACAGGTAGATGCACCCGATCGCCGCCAGGGGCGCGACCACCATCACGGCCGGCGTGCGGAACGGACGCTTCCGGTCGGGGTCCGTCCGGCGCAGCACCAGCACGGCGATGGCCACCATGGCGAAGGCGAACAGGGTCCCCGAGTTCGAGATGTCCGCCAGGATCCCCACCGGGAAGAAGGCGGCGAACAGGGCCACGAACACGCCGGTGATGATGGTGATCACGTGCGGCGTCTTGAACTTCGGGTGGACCTTGGAGAGCACCGGCGGCAGCAGGCCGTCGCGGCTCATGACGAAGAAGATCCGGGTCTGGCCGAACATCATCATCAGGATGACCGAGGGCAGGGCCAGGCCGGCCGCGAGGCCGATCAGGTTGCCGATCTGCGGCCAGCCGATGGAGCGCAGGGTCCAGGCCAGGGCTTCCTTCGAGCAGACCACCTTGGTGTCGCCCAGGGCGGCGCAGGCGGCGCTGAGCTCCGGGCTGCCCGGACGCAGGCCGGCGCCGGAAGCGTCCAGCACAGGCTGGGCCCCCACGGTGCCGATCACGCCCGATGCGACCAGGATGTAGAAGATGGTGCAGACGCCCAGCGAACCGATCAGGCCGATGGGCATGTTCCGCTGCGGGTTCTTGGTCTCCTCGGCGGCGGTCGAAACCGCGTCGAAGCCCACATAGGCGAAGAAGATCGACGCCGCCGCCGCCGAGACCCCGGCGAAGCCCAGGGGCATGAACGGGTTGAAATTCTCCATCTTGATGACGGGGACCGCCAGCACGATGAAGAGAAGCAGGGCCGCCACCTTGATGGCGACCAGGAAGGCGTTGACCGTCGCCGATTCCCGCGTGCCGACCACCAGCAGCGCCGTCACCAACAGGGCGATGGCGGCGGCTGGCAGATTGACCAGACCCCCGTCGAAGGGACCCCGGACCAGCAGGTCGGGTATGTCCATGTGCAGGGCGTTTTCGAGCAGGCCGACCACATAGCCGGACCAGCCCACCGAAACGGCGCCGGCAGCGACCGCGTATTCCAGGATCAACGCCCAGCCGACCATCCAGGCCAGCAGTTCGCCCATCACGGCGTAGCTGTAGGTGTAGGCCGAGCCCGACACCGGCACCATGGCCGCCATCTCGGCGTAGCAGAGCGCGGCGACGGCGCAGACGAAGCCCGCGATGATGAAGGCCAGGATCATCCCGGGGCCCGCCTTCTGGGCCGCCTCGGCGGTCAGAACGAAGATCCCGGTGCCGATAATGGCCCCGATGCCCAGCATGGTCAGCTGGAACGGCCCGAGCGATCTGTGGAGTGACTTCTTTTCGGCCGTAGCCAAGATCGCGTCGAGCGGCTTAACGCGCCACATATATTCCTCCGAACGGCGGCCCCCGAGCCGCCCAGGTAAAAAGCTGGCCGGACCGTGGCTTGGTTGCGGCGGTTCGGTCAAGCGCCAAGGGCAGAACCTGTTTCCAGCCGGCCCGATGGCGGGTAGAGCCGCCCGACAATGCTGCCTGTCCGGGAAATCCTGCCTCAGTTGAAGGCGGCCCTCGTGGAAACGAACGCTGCGGTGCTCGTGGCGCCGCCCGGCGCGGGCAAGACGACCCTGGTCCCGCTGGAGCTGCTGGGCGAATCCTGGGTCGCCGGCGGCAAGATCATCGTCCTCGAACCGCGCCGGCTGGCGGCCCGCGCCGCGGCCGAGCGGATGGCCGCGACCCTCGGCGAGCGGGTCGGCGACACCGTGGGCTACCGGGTCCGCCTGCAATCCCGGATCTCGGCCGCCACCCGCATCGAGGTGGTCACCGAGGGCGTCTTCACCCGCATGCTGCTGGGCGATCCGGAGTTGGCGGGCGTCGCCTGCGTGATCTTCGACGAGTTTCACGAACGAAGCCTGGACGCCGACCTGGGCCTCGCCTTGGCGCGCGACGCACAGCGCCTGATCCGTGACGACCTGCGCCTGCTGGTGATGTCCGCCACCCTGGACGGCGCGGCGGTGGCCCGTCTGCTGGACGGCGCCCCCGTCATCGAGAGCCAGGGGCGGATGTTCCCGGTCGACACCCGCTACCTCGGCCGCGACGATCGCCTGCGCCTCGAGGACCAGGCCGTGCGCGCCGTCGAACGCGCTCTCGCTGAAGAGACGGGCAGTCTGCTGGTGTTCCTCCCCGGGCAGGGCGAAATCCTGCGGACGGCGGAACGTCTGGCCGAACGCAGCCGCCCCAATGTCGCGATCGCCCCGCTGTACGGCGCCCTGGATCCCCGCGACCAGGACCGCGCCATCCAGCCCGCGCCGCCCGGCGTGCGCAAGGTGGTGCTGGCCACCTCCATCGCCGAGACCAGCCTGACCATCCAGGGCGTGCGCGTGGTGATCGACAGCGGTGTGGCCCGCGTGCCGCGCTACGATCCCGCCAGCGGCCTGACCCGCCTGGCCACCGTCCGCGTCAGCCGCGCCGCGGCCGACCAGCGTCGCGGTCGCGCGGGCCGTACCGAGCCCGGCGTCTGCTACCGCCTGTGGGACGAGGCGGAGACCCGCGCGTTGCCCGCCTACGCCGACCCGGAGATCCTCGACGCCGACCTGTCCGGCCTGGCGCTGGATCTGGCTCGTTGGGGCGCGAAGGAGACGGGCGACCTGGCGTTCCTCGATCCGCCGCCGGCCGCCGCCTTCACCGAGGCACGGGGACTGCTGGGTCGCCTGGAAGCGCTGGATCGCGACGGCGTGCTCAGCTCCCACGGCCGGGCTCTGGCCGACATGCCGCTCAGCCCGCGCCTGGCCCACATGATCCTGAAGGCGGCCGAGACCGGACAGGCGCTCCGCGCCGCCCGCATCGCCGCCCTGATCACCGAGCGCGGCCTGGGCGGTCGGGATGCCGACCTGCGTCATCGGCTGGATGGGCTCGAGCGCGATCGCAGCCCCCGGGCCCGCGACGCCAAGGCGCTCGCCGACCGCTGGGCGGGGCTCTCGGGAAAGCCCGGCAAAGGCGAACACCTGTCCGACGGCCTGCTGCTCGCCTTCGCCTATCCTGAGCGGGTGGCCAAGGCGCGGGGCGGGCAGGGCGAGTTCCAGCTGGTCAGCGGCCGCGGCGCCTTCGTCGAACCGACGGACGCCCTGGCCCGCGAACCCTGGCTGGCGGTGGCGGAACTGGGCGGTGGCGACCGCCGCGATCGCATCCTTCTGGCCGCGCCGCTAGACCCGGCTGAGCTGGTCGCCTTCCGGGCCCAGTTCGAGATCGAGGAGCGACTGGAGGAGAGCGGCGGTGGTCGCCTCCGGTCGAAGCGTCTGACCCGCCTGGGCCGACTCACCATCCGTGAGGAGATCGACGATAACCCCGATCCGGCGCTCATCGCTCGAGCCCTGACCGAGCGGGTCCGGCGCGAGGGGCTGAAAATCCTCCCGTGGGGCGATGCTGCGACCAGCCTGCGCGACCGCGCGGCCTTCCTTCACGCCCGCGACCCGGCCTGGCCCGACCTGTCAGACGCGGCGCTCCTGGCACAACTCGACGACTGGCTGGCGCCCGTGCTGCACGGCCTCAGGGGCTTAAACGCCCTCAAGCCCGGCGTCCTCGACGGCGCCCTTCGCACCCTGATCCCATGGGACCTGCAGCGCCGCCTCGACGCCGAGGCGCCGGTGCGCTGGACCGCGCCCACCGGCAACAGTTTCACCATCGACTACGCCGCCGAGGGCGGGCCGCGGGTGGACGTGCGCGTGCAGGAGGTCTTCGGCCTTGGCGTCCACCCGACTATCAGCGGCGCGCCGATCACCATGTCGCTGCTCTCTCCCGGCCACCGCCCGATCCAGACCACCAAGGACCTTCCAGGCTTCTGGAAAGGCTCCTGGAAAGACGTCCGCAGCGACATGCGCGGCCGCTACCCCAAACACGTCTGGCCCGAAGACCCCGCCACCGCCGCCCCGACCGCCCGCGCGAAGCCGAGGGGGACGTAGACGTCTCGCCCGCTAGGCCGCGACCTTCGCGGACCAAGCCTTCGGGTGCTGGCTGCGGAAGCCGACGGCGAGGCGGTTCCAGGCGTTTATCGTCCCGATCAGCATCGTCAGGTTCACCGTCTCGGCTTCGCTGAAGTGCGGAAAGAGGCCCTCGTAATCGGCGTCCGGCGCGCCGGTCTGGGCGATCAGCGTCAGGGCCTCGGTCCAGGCCAGCGCCGCGCGCTCGCGATCGGTGTAGAGGCTGGATTCCCGCCAGCCGTTCAGCAGGTACAGCCGCGCCTCGGTCTCGCCGCCCGCGCGGGCGTCCCGCGAATGCATGTGCAAGCAGAAGGCGCAGCCGTTGATCTGCGAGGC
>JAIXTR010000357.1 GCA_027483845.1 Caulobacteraceae bacterium
CCCCCGCCCCGCTCTCGGCCAGCATCCGGATGTCCCCGCCGGCGCAAAAGCCGCGCTCTCCCGAATGATCGATGAGGACAAGGTCGACGGCCGGGGCTTCCCGCCAAGCCAACAGCGCGCTCGTCATCAGCGCGATCATGTTGGTGTTCAGCGCGTGCAAGGCCTGCGGCCGGTTGAGCGTGATCCGCCCGACCCGTCCCTCGATCCGGGTGATGACGTCGGGTTCGCTCATGCCCGGAACAGCTCCCGCGCGGTGATGACGCGCATGATTTCGTTGGTGCCTTCGAGGATCTGGTGGACGCGCAGGTCGCGGACGATCCGCTCCAGCGGATAGTCCCTCAGGTAGCCGTAGCCACCGTGAAGTTGCAGCGCCTGGTTCGCGACCTCGAAGCCGGCGTCGGTGGCGAAGCGCTTGGCCATCGCGCAGTATTGGGTCGCCTTCGGGTTCTTGGTATCGAGCGCGTGAGCCGCGCGACGCACCATCAGCCGGGCGGCGTCCAGCTCCGTCGCCATGTCCGCCAGCCGCCACTGCAGTCCCTGGAACTCCTTGAGCGCCTGGCCAAATTGCTTGCGGGTGGCGAGGTAGGCTTGGGCGGTGTCCAGGGCCAAACCCGCGCCACCCAGGGAGCAGGAGGCGATGTTGATCCGTCCGCCATCCAGTCCGGCCATGGCGAACTTGAATCCCTCGCCCTCCTCACCGATACGGTTTGCAGCGGGCACGCGGCAGTCGTCGAAGTTGACGGTGGCCGTGGGTTGGGCGTTCCAGCCCATCTTGCGCTCCTGGGCGCCAAAGCTGAGGCCGGGCGTCCCCTTCTCGACGATGAAGGCCGAGACCCCCTTTGCGCCTGCGCCGCCCGTACGCGCCATGACCAGATAGACGTCCGACGTTCCGGCCCCGGAGATGAACGCCTTGGCGCCGTTCAGCACATAGGCGTCGCCGTCACGGGTCGCCGTCGTCTTCATCGCCGCTGCGTCGGACCCCGAGCCTGGCTCGGTCAGGCAGTAGGACGCGATCAGCTCCATCGTCGTGAGCCGAGGGAGATAGCGCCGGCGCAGGTCCTCGGACCCGAACCGATCGATCATCCAGGCAGCCATATTGTGAATCGATATGAACGCCGCCACCGAGACGTCGCCGTAGCTCAGTTGTTCGAAGACGATCGAGGCGTCCAGCCGGCTCAGGGCCGAGCCGCCCACGTCCTCGCGGACGTAGAGGCCCGCAAAGCCCAACTCGGCCGCCTTGCGCAGGACGTCCACGGGCAAGTGCTTCTCTTCATCCCAACGGGCGGAATGGGGCGCCAGCTCCGAGGCGGCGAAGGCGCGGGCGGCATCCTCGATCGCGCGCTGGTCCTGGGAAAGATCGAAATCCATGAGCGGTTGGGTCGCGCGGCGCGGCGGGCGTGTCAATCGAACCCTGCGGAAGCCCGCGCCACATCCCGGTCGCTTTTGGTCGGTTGGCTGGTCCTTGGGAGGACGGGCGGATGCGTGGTCGAACCGGCGGGCTCCCGCCGCGCATCGCGGATCGTCGACGCTCGTCCCTGGCCGTCGGCCTCTCCGGGCTGCTGCACATCGTGCTCCTGGCTGTGTTCGCGCTGCGGCAGTCTCCAGCCCCGCCGGCCATCGAGGCGCCGATCATGGCCGTCGAGCTTGTCCCGCGCGCGCCGTCTCCGGGATCGCCCACATCGCCCCCCGCGACGCCGCGAGCGAAGGCCGCCCCGCCCGACGCCCGGGCGGCGCGGCCGTCCACGGCGCTCTCCGAAGGCGCTCCAGGCGTCGCCGGCCCCGGCCCAGATCCGCGCTGGACGGTCGATCTGAACAGGCCGGTGTTCGCCGACGGACAGTGGCCGCGGCCCCCGCTCCTTGCCCGTTGCAACCCCCTCCAGGACCCAAAGCGGGAGTCGAGGGCCTGTCGCCGGGAGGACGACGTCGCCAACGCCGTGACCCGTAGCTTCGACCCCCAGAAATCCAACGGCGAATTCGCGCGTGAGGGACGACACAGCGAAGCCACCAAGCGCTATCGCGAACTGCCGGGCGACGCCGGCTATCCCGGGATCGCCTGCCACGTCCTCCACCGCTGCTAGCCCTTGCGTCGCTGGCCCTAGCGGGTGCAAACGGCCAGCCATGAGCAAAGCCCCTCTCGCCGCCTACCCCGCCCTTCGCCTGCGTCGCCTGCGTCAGGCCGACTGGATCCGACGGATGGTGCGCGAGACGGTGCTGACGCCGAACGACCTGATCTGGTCCATGGTGGTCCACGAGGGCGAGGGCGTCATTCCAGTGGGCTCGATGCCGGGCGTGAGCCGCCTGTCGGTCAAGGATTGCGCGGCCGCGGCGAAGGAAGCGCGGGCCCTGGGCATCCCGGCCATCGCCATCTTTCCGCACATCGACGGCGCGAAGAAGGACTCCGCCGGCACGCTGGCCCACGATCCCAACGGCCTCATCGCCACGGCGGTGAAGGCCATGAAAGACGCCGCCCCCGAGGTGGGGATCATGTGCGACGTCGCGCTGGACCCATTCACCGACCATGGCCACGACGGGCTCCTGGAAAACGGCCGGATCGTCAACGACGCCACCGTCGAAACCCTGGTGGCCCAGGCGCTCATGCAGGCCAAGGCCGGCTGCGATATTCTCGCCCCCAGCGACATGATGGACGGCCGTTGCGGCGCGATCCGCCAGGCCCTGGAGGCCGAAGGGCTGCAGGACGTGATGATCATGTCCTACGCCGCCAAGTACGCCTCAGCCTTCTACGGGCCGTACCGCGAGGCCATCGGGTCGGGGAAGCTCGGCACGGGCTCGGTGGACAATCCCGGCGACAAGAAGACCTATCAGATGGACGCGGCCAACCACGCCGAGGCCCTGCGCGAGGTGGCGATGGACATCGCCGAGGGGGCCGACATGGTGATGGTCAAGCCGGGGATGCCATATCTGGATATCGTGCGCCAGGTGGTCGACGCCTTTCAGGTCCCGACCTACGCGTTTCAGGTCTCGGGCGAGTACGCCATGATCATGGCCGCCGCCCAGAACGGCTGGCTGGACGAGGAACGTTCGATCCTGGAGAGCCTGGGCGGTTTCAAGCGTGCAGGCGCGGCGGGAATCATCACCTACTTCGCGCCCAGGGCGGCACGACTGCTCGGCTAAACTTGGAGTGGTCGATGCTGGGGGGCATGCGGCGATCGTTTGTGCGGTGGGCTCTGGCCTTCGCCGTTCTGTTCGCGCCCATGGCGGCGCGGGCTCAGACACCGGAGTCCGAAGCGCTAGCACGACAGGTCGCCCACGATGTCATCGAGGCCATCAACCTGGACGCGGTGTTCCAGCAGGCGCTGCGAGAGTCATCGAGCACGGTGGCGCCAATGGGCGAGTTCAGACCCGCATGGCCCAAGTTTGTGCTCGACGCGATGAGCGAGGAGCTCGCGGTGATCGGGCCGGCCATAGAACGGATCATTGGGCGCCGGATGGCGACCACGCTCACCCTGGAGGAGCTTAAGGCTGGTGCGATCATCGTCGCCGACCCACGTATCAAGGCGGCTTTCGCCGCCATGGGTCGCGGTGAGCGGCCTGCCACGCAGGATTGCGGGCGCGATTGCATGCGCGCCATGAGACAGCCCGCCGGTCAGGGCTTCATGCGCAAGATGCAGGATAGCGAGAAGCTATTCGGAAAAGACTCGCTGGGGGACTTTGTCGCTGCGGTCATGCCGGGCTTCCTCCGTCGCTTCGCTGACAAGATCGAGGCGGCCGAGCGCCAAGCCTCCGGCAACTAAGGCCGACCCGATTGCTGACCGCCGACCTTTGCCAACAGTATCGTCAGCTCACGCGTCGCCCGTCCCATGGTGTCGCCGCTCTCTCGAAGCTCTTGGCCGTATGATCGTCGAGGTGGTTGGCGCCGTCATCCGTGACGCCGCGGGACGCGTGCTTACCGTCCGCAAGCGCGGGACGCAGCGCTTTATGCTGCCCGGCGGCAAGCGCGAGCCGGGTGAAGACGACCTGACAGCCTTGACGCGCGAGTTGGCGGAGGAGCTGGGCGTGCTCATGGTCGAGGCGGCCCTGCTCGGTCGTTTCGAGGCGCCGGCGGCCAACGAGGCCCGCGCGACGGTGCGCTCCCACGCGTACCTTGTGAAGGTCGAGGGCGAAATATCGGCTCAGGCTGAAATCGAAGACCTGCTCTGGATCGATCCGGGCGCACTGCCGGACGTTCCCATCGCCCCTCTGCTCACCACCCAGATCCTGCCGGCGCTTACCGCGGCGCGCTGAGCCAGGCTTTCAGGATCGGGTTGACCCGCTCTGGCGCCTCCTGCTGGACCCAATGAGAGACCCCCGGCAGCCGTTCGATCGTGACGTCGCGGACGTGCGCTTCGGTGCCCTCCAGCAGTTCGACGCCCAGCGCGGCGTCCTGCTCGCCCCAGATGATCAGGGTCGGCGTCTCGATCATGGGCCAGGGGCCGGCCATCTTGCCCCTGAGGCGGAAGGCGGCGCGGTACCAGTTGATCATGCCGCGGATCGCGCCCGGCCGCTGGGCGTCCAGGGCGTAACGGTCCAGCACGTCCGGCGTGAAGTGGGTCTTGTCCACGGCCATGTTGTAGAACGCGCCACGAATGGCCTTCGCCCCATTGGCGGTCATGGCCCGCTCGGGCAGGCCCGGAAGCTGGAAGAAGAACATGTACCAGCTCTTCTTGAGCTGGGCCCAGTTCCCGCCCTGCATCTGCCGCGCCATCACCGCGGGGTGCGGCAGGTTCATGATCACCAATCGCTCGAGGGGCCGGACGGCGTTGGCGGCGAAGGTCCAGGCCAGGCCCGCGCCCCAGTCATGCGCGATCAGGGTGACCTTTTTGGCGCCGCTGGCGTCAATCAGGGCGGCGACGTCCTCCATAAGCCGGTCGACCAGATAGGCCGCCATCTCGGGAGGCTTGGGCTCGGTTTCGCCATAGCCGCGCAGGTCCGGCGCCCAGACGCGATAGCCCATCGCCGCCAGCAACGGGATCTGGTGGCGCCAGGAAAACCGGCTTTCCGGAAAGCCGTGCAGACAGAGCGCCAGGTGGTCGCCCTCCCCCGCTTCGTCGACCGCGAACCGGAACCCGTTGGCTTCGACGAAACGCGTCTGCATGGCGCCCTCCCACATGTGACCGTCGACCCTAAAGCGTTGCCGTAACGGACGCGAAGGCCCTAGCCGACGGTGAAGTGGGTGCTTTCGCGTTCCACGCCCGGCAATTGGATGACGCCCTGGTAGACGAAGCCGATCTTCCGTAGCACGGCCATGGAGGCGAAGTTTTCGAGCGTGGTGATCGCCGCCAACCTGGGGATGCCCAGCGTCCCCCGGGCGTGCGCCAGCACCGCCCCGGCGGCTTCGCCCGCATAGCCCTGACCCCATACGCGGGGAATGAAGGCGTAGCCGACGTCGGGCACGTCCAGCCCGTCGCGCTTGACCAAACCCGCCAGGCCCACGGGCGATTGATCCTGTTTCTGGACGGTCAGCCACATGCCAAACCCGTTGGCGCGATAGCTCCCGATCATCCGCTCCTGGATATAGTCGCGCGCCTCGTCCTCGGTGCGGACGCCGCGATCGCCGATGTTCTCGAGAAACCCGGGCGAATTCAGCAGCTCCAGCACGAATGGCGCGTCAGACGCCTCAACCTCTCGCAGGAGCAGACGCTCCGTTTCCAGCACCGTCGCCATCGCGTCCCATCCCGCCACCGCCGCCGTCGTGAAACGCCATCTTAACGCGCCCCCCGCACTTTGGCTGGGGAATCAAAGTTAAGTCGGGTGAACCATGTCGGTGGGCGACCAGCCGATCATTATCAAGAAGATCAAGAAGGGGGGCGGCGCCGGACACCACGGCGGCGCCTGGAAGGTCGCGTACGCCGACTTCGTGACCGCCATGATGGCCTTCTTCCTCTTGATGTGGCTGATCAACACCACCAGTCCCGAGCAGAAGCGCGGCATCGCCGACTACTTCGCTCCGGCCAGCGTGTCGGAGACGACGTCCGGCGCCGGCGGCATCCTCGGCGGCACCGCCCTAGGCTCCGATGGCTCCAAGAGCGCCGGTTCCAGCGACGTGATCGAAGAACTGGCCCCGCGGTCCGAGCATCCCAACGACGGGGACTCCAAGGACGGCAGCAAGCCCCAGACGCCCGAGGAGGTCGCAGCCGCCGCACGCGCCCAGGCCGACGCCGAAGCCGAGTCCGCAGCCTTCGCCTCGGCGGCGCAATCGCTTCGCCAAGCGCTGCAGGCCATGCCCGAACTGGCCGAACTGTCGAAGAACATCATCATCGACCAGACGCCCGAGGGCCTCCGGATCCAGTTGGTCGACCAGGAGGGCCGGTCGATGTTCAACCAGGGCTCGGCCCAGCCGAACGACCGCGCCAAGCTGCTGCTGCGCGCGATCTCGAAGGTGATCAACCTGCTCCCGAACCGGATCAGCCTCTACGGCCACACCAGCGCCAGCCCCGGCGGCGTCAAGCCGGCGACCGACTGGCAGCTGTCCGCCGCCCGCGCGGACGCCTCCCGCGTGGTGCTGCAGAGCGCCGGTGTCGAGGCCGACAGGATCTATCAGGTCTCGGGCAAGGCCAGCTCGGAACCGCTCTATCCGGACGACCCGATGCTGCCTGGCAACCGGCGCATCGCCATCGTGTTGCTACGCGAGGCTCCGGTGCTCCCGCCGAACCCCGGCCTGTAGGGTTATTGTTGCGCGGACGGCCGGCATGACGCCTAATCGAGTCCGACGACGTGTTTCGAAAGCGACATCCGGTCCGTGACGCAGCATTTTCCGACCCGACAGCTCCGGTTCTTCCTGACCGCGCCGTCGCCGTGTCCCTACCTGCCTGAGCGCTTCGAACGGAAGGTTTTCGCCCACCTGCCGCTGTCGGACGGGGCGACCGTCAACGACAGCCTGACCCAGGTCGGCTTCCGCCGCTCCCAGAACATCGCCTATCGCCCGGCCTGCGAGGCGTGCTCGGCCTGCGTGTCAGCGCGGATTCCCGTGGCCGACTACGTCTTTTCCAGGTCTGAACGGAAGGCGCTGTCGCGCAACGCCGACATCCAGCGCCAGCTGGTCGAGGCGGAAGCTACAATGGAGCAGTTCGACCTGCTGCGCCGCTATCTGCTGGCGCGACACGCCGATGGCGGCATGGCCGAGATGACCTGGCCGGACTATGTCGCCATGGTCGAGGACACCGCGGTCCGGACCCACATGATCGAATATCGCGTCAAGTCGGACGGGCCGGGGCCCGGCGACCTGATCGCCTGCGCCCTGGTCGACCTGATGAGCGACGGGCTGTCCCTGGTCTACAGCTTCTACGACCCCACCTTGGCCCGTCGCAGCCTGGGGTCCTTCGTCATCCTGGATCACATCGTCCAGGCGGGTCTGACCAGCCTGCCCTACGTCTACCTGGGCTACTGGGTCCGCGGCTCCGAAAAGATGGACTACAAGGTGCGCTTCAGCCCTATCGAGCTTCTCAAGCCCGACGGGTGGACCTTGGCCGCTGCGCGCGAGCTCAAGGGTCTGGACAACCCCGCCTGACCTGTTGACGGCCTGGGTCGCCCCGGTGGCGTTCCCCCACCCGGCCCCCTAAGTTCACCCCGTGACCGCAACCAATCGACAAGATCCGTGGCGCGGCAGCTTCGGTTGAACCTGGGGCGCGACGGGCCGCCCTCCTTCGACGACTTCGTCCGCGGCGATTCCAATGCCGAGGCGTTGGCGGCCGTGGAGTCGTGGCCGGCGTGGCGAGATGGCTGTCTGACGCTCATCGGGCCTCAAGGGGCGGGGAAGAGTCATCTTGCCCACGCCTGGGCTGTTGCAGCTGACGCCCTGATCCTCGATCCGGCGACCCCGGATGTGACGGCGGCCGCGGGCCGCCCTGTCCTTCTCGAGGATGCCGACCGGGAAGTCCCGCCCGAGGGCCTGTTTCATCTGATCAACCTGGCGGCGCGAACGGGCGGCGGCCTGCTGCTGACCGCGCGCACCCGGCCCGCAACGTGGCCGACAGCGCTGCCGGACCTCCGATCGCGGTTGAACGCCCTGCCGGTCGCAGAGATCGGGCCGCCGGATGACGCCGTCCTGGAAGGCGTGCTGCGGCGCTTCTTCCGCAACCGCAACATCCGCCCGCCCGAAGAGGTCTACCCCTACCTTTTGGCGCGCATGAGCCGGTCGATTCCCGACGCCGCGGAAATTGTTCGCCGGCTGGACGAGGCGGGCGACATGGGATTTCGGCCGGTCACACGGGTCCTGGCCCGACAGATCCTCGACGGGCAGTGACGGGCCTGCCTGAGCCTCCGAAATTTCTTTCGCAGCGCGATAGACAAAGCGATTCGTTTTCCTGCACTTGTTCGCCGCGTGGCGCGTCGGCCACGTTCCTGAGACCCGCCGCATGCTTGCGCGGAAACCGGCCAAGGCCGCCCCGGAGCTGGAGATCAAATTCCAGCTTGGCGCCGGCGCCGTCGAGGCGCTGCAGGGGGAGGCTTTTCCCCTCGCCAAGGCCACAATCTCCCAGCTTCACGCTGTCTATTTCGATACGCCCAACCATGCCTTGCGTGACGGAGGGTTCAGCCTGCGGGTGCGCCGCAAGGGCGACACCTACGTCCAGACGCTGAAGCATCGCGCAGGCGGCGGCCTGTTCGAGCGGGACGAATGGGAAACGCCTGTCGCCGGCCCCGACCTTGACCTGCAGGCGCTGGCCGAGACGCCAGCGCTGGCCGCGATCGGCGAGGCGCCGCTGGGTCCGGCCTTCACGGTCGAGGTCGAACGGCGCACACATATCTGGGTCAAGGGCGCCACGCGCGTCGAGGTGGTGTTCGACACCGGCCTGATTCTGGCGGGCGAGCGCCAGGAGGCCATCACCGAGATGGAACTGGAACTGCTGGCCGGGGCGCCGCAGGGTCTGTTCGACCTGGCCCGCGATCTGCAGTCCCGCGCCGCCCTCACCTTGGCGTTCGAGAGCAAGGCTCAGCGCGGCTACCGTCTGGCGGGCCACGACGGCGTCGCGGCGCTCCGGGCCCAGGCTTCGGCTGTCGATGCGTTGACACCGGCGGGGACAGCCTTCCAGCTGATCACCCGCGACGCTCTGGTGCAGATCGCCGGCAACGCCCGCCTGCTTGAACGGGCCCACAACCCCGATGTCCTGCATCAGATGCGGGTGGGCCTGCGGCGGCTGCGCGCCGCGCTGTCGGTGTTCAAGGACATGCTGGACCCCGAGGGCCTCCAGGCCGCCCGCCGGGAGACACGCTGGCTTGCCAGCGAACTTTCCGAGGCGCGGGACATCGACGTGTTCCTGCAGCGGGCGGCTCTGCCGGACGAGATCGAGGATCTTCCCGGGCGTACGGCGTTCTTCCGCGCCCTTCGCATCGCTCAGGCCGAAGCCTACGAGCAGGCATTGGCGGCGGTGCGCTCTGACCGATTCCGATTCATGCTGTTCAATCTGGCGGAGTGGATCGAGGTCGGCGGCTGGCTGCGGCTGGCCAACGGCGCGCAACGTGGCTTGCGGGAAGGAACCGCCGCGGCCCTCGCCGCGCCGGTCCTCGACAAGTTGGACAAGCGCCTTCGCCGTGCGTCGCGCAAGTTCAAGCGGATCGACGCCGAGGGCCGGCACGATCTGCGCAAACAGGCAAAGAAACTCCGCTACGCCGCCGCCTTCTTCGGCGAGGCGTTCCCGGATCATCCCAAGCGCCGCGGGCGATACGTCGCCGCCCTGAAGGTCTTGCAGGACCAACTGGGAGAGCTGAACGATATGTCCGTGGCGCGGGCGGTGGCGCGCCGCGCTGTCGGACGGCGCTCCGGCGAGCTGGCGTTCGCCGCGGGGCTGGAGGTCGGTCGGCTGACCGGCGAAGAGGACGCGGTGATCGAAACCGCCAGCAAGGCGTTGAAGTCGTTCCGCCGGATGAAACCATTCTGGCCGCCCACCGACGGTCGCAAGAACGACCTTAACCTTTCCCCCGCACGGTTACGCGGCGCCTGACGCACCTAGGGAATCACAATGCCACCGCCGAACGACGTCGCCCCGATGAGCGCCCCACTGGCCGCCTCGTCAGACCTGGGTGCGGCGCCCGTCGACGACCTTTCGCACGCGCCGGCGCGGTTCTTTAACCGAGAGCTGTCTTGGCTGGCCTTCAACCGCCGCGTCCTCGCCGAGAGCGTGAACCCGCGCCATCCCTTGCTGGAGCGGCTCCGGTTCCTAGCCATCAGCGCCAACAATCTCGATGAGTTCTACATGGTCCGTGTGGCCGGGCTCAAAGCGCAGGTGCGTGAGGGAGTCCGTGTGCACAGCCAGGATGGCCTGACCCCGGCCGAGCAACTCGTGCGGGTCAACGCCGCCGCCGCCGACCTGATCGCCGACCAGCAGGTCCGCTGGCGTCAGCTCTGCGCCGAGTTGGCCACGGAAGGCCTTCGCTACATCTCCGCCGAAGAAGTCACCCCGGCCGAGCGCGCGGCCCTAGAGGCGCGGTTTCTCGCCGAGCTCTTCCCGGTCCTGACGCCGCTGGCGATCGACCCGGCGCACCCGTTTCCGTTCATCCCGAACCTGGCCTTCTCGCTTGTGTTGAAGATTCGTCGCACCTCCGACGGACGGCAGCTCTACGCACTGGCGCCTCTCCCCGCGCAGGTCGCGCGGTTCTGGGACGTAGCGCCCGGACGCCCCACGCGGCGCAAGGCCCAGCGACGGGTGATTTCCCTGGAAAGCATGGTCACGCTGTTCCTCGACCACCTGTTCCCCGGCTGCGAGATCGAGGAACAGGGCGTGTTCCGCCTGATCCGTGACTCCGACGTGGAGATCGAGGAAGAGGCCGAGGATCTGGTTCGGGAGTTCGAGGCCCGCCTCAAGCAGCGCCGCCTGGGCTCGGTCGTTCGCGTCGAACTGGAGGCGCAGACGCCTGAGGATCTGAGGGCCTTCATCTCGGCCAGCCTTCACGCCAACCCTGAAGACATCGTCGTGATGGACGGGTTGCTGGGACTGGACGAACTGACCCAGCTCATACCCGCCGACCGCCCGGACCTGAAGTTCAAGCGCTTCGAGCCGCGGTTCCCGGAGCGTATCCGCGACCACGGCGGCGATTGCTTCGCGGCCATCCGCGAGAAGGACATCCTGGTCCACCATCCGTTCGAGAGCTTCGACGTGGTGGTTCAGTTCCTGCGCCAGGCCGCGCGAGACCCGAACGTGCTGGCGATCAAGCAGACCCTCTACCGCACCTCGAAGGACAGCCCGATCGTGGCGGCTCTGATCGAGGCCGCCGAGAACGGCAAGAACGTCACCGCCCTCATCGAGATCAAGGCGCGGTTCGACGAGGAGGCCAATCTGAAGTGGGCCCGGGATCTCGAGCGGGCCGGCGTCCACGTGGTCTACGGCTTCATCGAGTACAAGACCCACGCCAAGCTCTCGACCGTGGTCCGCAAGGAGGGCGAGACGCTGCGCAGCTATTGCCACTTCGGCACCGGCAACTACCACCCGGTCACGGCGCGCATCTACACGGACCTGTCGCTGTTCACGACCGAGGCGCCGTTCGGGCGGGACTCGGCCAAGCTGTTCAACTTCATCACCGGCTACGCCCAGCCCGTCGGCCTGGAGCGGCTGTCGTACTCGCCGGTGACCATGAAGCGCGACCTGCTGCGGATGATCGGCCAGGAGGCCGCGAATGCGAAGGCGGGCAAGCCGGCGGCGATCTGGGCGAAGATGAACTCGCTCGTCGATCCGGAAATCATCGACGGGCTCTACAAGGCCAGTCAGGCCGGCGTGCAGATCGATCTCGTGATCCGTGGCATCTGCTGTCTGCGGCCGGGCGTTGCGGGGCTGTCCGAGAACATCCGGGTGAAATCGATCGTCGGGCGATATCTGGAGCACGGGCGGGTCGTGGCCTTCGCCAACGGACATCCGATGCCCTCGCAGCACGCGCGCCTGTTCATCTCGTCGGCCGACTGGATGCCGCGCAACCTTGACCGCCGGGTCGAGGTGATGACGCCGATCGAGAACCCGACGGTTCATCAACAGGTTCTGCAACAGATCATGGTCGCGAACCTGAAAGACGAAGCGCAAAGCTGGACCCTCGACGCCGACGGCCGCTATAGGCGTGATCCTGCCTGGGATCACCCGAACGCCTTTTCGGCGCACGAGTATTTCATGACCAATCCGAGTCTCTCCGGTCGCGGGCAGAAGGTGAAAGACATGCCGCGCGCGATCGAAAATGTGGCCTCTCGGGGATAGCCAGCACCGCGCGGAGGGCCACCAGGCCGCCGTCATCGATGTGGGGTCGAACTCCGTTCGTCTGGTGATCTACCGGATCGACGGCCGCGCGCTCTGGACCATCTACAACGAGAAGGTCGTGGCGGGTCTGGGCAAGGACCTGACCGCGACGCGCCGCCTGTCGCCGGAGGGCGTGGAGGCGGCCATGGGCGCGCTGCGGCGCTTCCGGGCGGTGCTGGACGGCTGGAAGGCGGAGCAGGTCACGGCGTGCGCCACCGCCGCGGTGCGCGAGGCGGCGGACGGCAAGGCGTTCCTCAAGCGGATCCTGGATGAGACGGGTCTGCAGGTGCGGGTCCTGTCGGGCGAGGAAGAGGCGCGGTACGCGGCGCTGGGCGTGATCTGCGGGCAGCCGGACGCCGACGGCGTGGTGGGCGACCTGGGCGGGTCGAGCCTGGAGCTGGTTCGCCTGAACGGGCTCAGCACCATGGACGGCGTGACGCTGCCGCTGGGGCCGTTCGCGCTGGGCGCGCCGAAGCCGATCAGCCTGGAGCGGACCAAGCGGGTCGTGGACGACCACGTGTCGCCGGTGGCCAAGCGATACGGCAGCGCCGCGTTCCACGCGGTGGGCGGGGCGTGGCGGAACCTGGGGCTGCTGCACATGCAGCTGGCGGACTATCCGCTGCATGTGGCGCACCAGTACGAGATCAGCCGGACCGACGGGCTGGAGCTGGCGCGGTTCGTCCAGCGGCAGTCGCGGTCGTCGCTGGAGGGCATCGAGGGCCTGTCCAAGAAGCGGTTCGACACCCTGCCCTATGCCGCCGTGGTGCTGGAGCGGTTGATCGAGCGGCTGGGCGTCGAGCGGGTGGTCATCTCGGCCTATGGCGTTCGCGAGGGCCTGCTGCTGGAGAGCATGCCGCCCGAGGTGCGCCGGCTGGATCCGCTGATCGCCGGCTGCGAGGCGCTGGCGGCGCATCGCGGCGTGGCGCCCGGCCTGGGACCCGCGCTGGAGGCGTGGGTCGGGCCGCTGTTCGAGACCCTGCCGCCGCTGTTCGGCGGGCGGGACGGGGTCCTGCTGGCGGCGGCGTGCCGCCTGGCCGACCTGGGCGCCTTCCTCCACCCCGACCATCGCGCCGACCTGGCGTTCGAGCAGGTGCTGCGGGCGCCGCTGGCGGGGATGAACCACGCGGAGCGGGCGTTCCTGGCCAATGTGGCCTTCGCCCGCCACTCCGCTTCGCCGCAGCCGCCGGACGCCTCGGCCGTGGGGCGGGTGCTGACGCCGGAACGGCGGCAGCGGGCCCGGGCCCTGGGCTCGGCGATCCGCCTGGGCAGCGACCTGTCCGCCCGCAACCCGCGCCTGCTGGAGAAGTCGGCGGTGATGATCCGCGGGGATCGGCTGTCGCTGACCGCCCTCAGGGATTGGGACGACATGCTGATGGGCGAGCAGACCACGCGGCGGGCCCAGGCGCTGGCCCAGGCGCTGAAGCTCAAACTCGAGATGGGCTAGCAGGGACCGCGCGACGCGGCCCCTGCCCGCGGACCTTCGGCAACGCCGCCTGAGGACGACGCAGCCGGAGGGCCCAAATGACGAGGGCGGCGCGCCGGTCGCCCGGTTCACCGCCCTCAATCCAGATCCGTTGGGGGACCTGTCCGTGAGATGGAGAGGTTTCGGCGCCGCCGGTCACCCAGCTACGCGGTCATTCCTCGTCCC
>JAIXTR010000490.1 GCA_027483845.1 Caulobacteraceae bacterium
ATTTCCGCTTCAACGTCTGACAACAGTCCAAGGGAGTTCGAGATGGGCGAAACGATCACGCTGGCGGGGACCGACGGCTTCGAGTTCAGCGCCTATCACGAGCCCGCCTTCACGCCGCACAAGGGCGGGGTGATCGTGTTGCAGGAGATCTTCGGCATCGACCGCCACGTGCGGGCCGACGTCGAGCGCTGGGCCAAGATGGGCTACGAGGCGATCGCGCCGTCGCTGTTCGACCGCCGCGAGCGGCACTTCACGGCCGATCACGACGCGGCGGGCCTGGACGCCGGCCTGACCCACGCCCGCGCCACGCCGCTGGACCAAGCGCTGGGCGACATCGCCGCCTGCCGCGACTTCCTGAACAAGCACGGCGGCAAGGTGCATGTGGTGGGCTACTGCTACGGCGGCTCGCTGGCCTGGCTGGCGGCGGCCAAGGTCGAGGGCCTGGCGGCGGCCTCCAGCTACTATGGCTCGATGGTCCAGGCGAATGCGGCGCTGAAGCCCCTGTGCCCGGTCATCGTGCACCTGGGCCGGACCGATCCCGGCATCCCGGCCGACGAGGTGGCCGCGGCCGTGGCGGCGCACAACCCGGACGTGCCGGTATACATCTACGAAGGCGCGGGCCACGGCTTCAACAACGAGAGCCCCGAGCGCTACAGCGCCGAAGCCGCCGACCTGGCGCGTCACCGGACCCTCGAGCTGTTCGACAAGGCCTGAGCCGCGTGGGCGAGACGGTCCAGCTGCGGAGCGCCCAGGACGGGTTCGCCTTCGACGCCTATCGCGCGGTCCCGACGGACGCGCGACGGGGCGGGCTGGTGATCTGCCACGCCATCTGGGGCGTGACGCCCCACCTGCGCGCCCTGGCCGACGGCTTCGCCGAGGATGGCTACGAGACCCTGATTCCCAGCCTGTTCGACCGGATGGGCAAGGGCTTCGCGGAGCGTGACACCGACCCGGCCGTGATGGCGCGTCAGAACGGCTTCGCCGAGGCGACGGGCTGGGGCGTCGAGGTGCTGGACCTGGTGCAGGCATCCATCGATGCATTGGAGCCCCGGGTGTTCCTGCTGGGCTTCTGCTACGGCGGCACGACCGCCTGGCTGGCGTCCAGCCGGTGTTCGGGCCTGTCGGCGGTGGCGTCCTACTACGGCGGCCAGATCACCGATTACCTCGACGAGACGCCCAAGGTTCCGACCATCCTGCACCTGGGCAAGACCGACGAGCTCATCCCGCCGGCGGACGTGGAGCGCATCCGTGCGGCCCACCCGGAGCTGCCGGTCTATATGTACGAGGCGGGGCACGCTTTCGTGGCCCCGAACGGCTTCCACGCCGACAGCGCGCGGCTCTCGCACCTGCGGACGATGGCCCTGTTCGCCCGCAACGGGGCCGGTCGCGGCGGCGACGTCTAGGTCTCGATCTGCCGCTTCACCTCGGGGTGCTTCTCGAGCACCCGCACAAGGGTCGCCTGGGCGGCCAGGATGCCGATGCCGGCGGCGTAGCCGGAGAACACCCCGGCCGGGTAGCGACCGCCGTTGGCGGCGTTGGAGATCTGCCAGTAGATCAGCGCCGCGGCGCCACCCAGCAGCACGACGCCTGAGATGATCGAGCGCAGGTTCTGGCCGAACCCGGCCTGGAAGCTGATCCAGACATAGCGCGCCAGCGGGCGACGGACCGCGCCGATAAGCAGCGGCGTGGTGAAGGACAGGCTGAGGAACACCGCCGGCCAGATCAGGGTGCGCTGAGTGATGATGTCCGGATCGCCCGGCAGGTTGCCGAAGGCGTGCACGACGGCGCCAGCGTAGATCAGGCTGGCCGTGGCGACCGTGAGGTCCTGGGTGCGCTTGAAGTTCCGCCAGGCGGGCGTGTGAGGCATTTCCACAATGTAGGGTGCAAGAGAGGGCGGCGGTATGGCGGAAAGTCGCGCTATGGTTCGCGGGTGATCCGGCTTCACCCCCTCCCCCTTACGGTTCTGGCGGTCCTCGCGGCGTCGCCGGCGATGGCGGGCGACATCGCCTGCCGGTTCGAGCGCGGCGTGGTGACGGCGCCGGCGATGATGGCCGGGATCGCCGGGGACTACATCATCGACACCGGGGCGGCCCAGAGCGCCCTGCACGAGACCAAGGCGCAGGCGGAGGGCATCGCGGACACGGAGCTCACCGGCGACGTGTCCGTGGCCGGCATCACGGTGCGGTCGCTGCCGCTGAAGGTCGCCGACCTGGACGTCCGCACCTGGAACCTGCCGACGCCGGTGGCCGGGGTGATCGGGGCCGACGCGCTGAGAGGCTTCGTCGTCGATCTGGCCTATGCGCCGTGCCGCCTCCGCCTGTCGGCGCCGGGGCAGGCGCCGCGGTTCAGGGGGCGGACGCTGAACCTGGGCTGGGACCTGGGCCGGCCGACCGTCACGGCGGCGGTGGCCGACGATCAGCGGCGCATCTCGGGGCGGTTCGTGGTCGCCACCGGCGCAAACGTCCCTGTCCGCCTTGCGGACGATCTGGCGCAGACCGGCGCGGCCGACGTGAAGGAGCTCTATCCCGAGGGGGTCTGGCTGGCCCGCCTGCCGGAGGTGGATTTCGCCGGGGCGACGGGACGGGACGTGGCGGCCGGCCTGATGAAGCCCGAGGGCGATGTGGTGGGCGTGCTGGGCGGCGCGGTCCTGGCCCACTTCCGCCTGCGGTTCGACTTCCCGGGTGGCAAGCTGACCGTCGATCCAATCCGCTAGACCGCTATGAAAAAGGCCCCGGATCGCTCCGGGGCCCTTCCAAGTCCGATTGGCGCGCCGCTTAGTGGGCGACGTTGCGCCAGATCCGGCGGTAGCTGAAGTACAGCAGCACCGTGAAGATCAGCAGGTAGATCATGGCCCCCAGGCCGAACTGCTTGCGCTCCATCATCTTGGGCTCGGCGGCCCAGTAGAGGAAGGCGGCGACGTCCTTGGCCTGCTGGTCGACGGTCGACGGGCTGCCGTCGTCGAAGGTCACCTTACCGTCCGCCAGCGGCGGGGGCATGGCGATCACGCCGCCGGGGGGGACCTTCTTGTGGTCGCCCTTCCAGGCGCTGGTCAGGTCGCCGTTCATCGAGATGTTGTAGTGCTGGCCGGCCGAGACGGTCAGGCCAACCGGCGTGTTCCGGTAGCCGGTCAGCAGCGAGTAGATGTAATTCGGCCCGCCTTCGCGACCCTTGGCGATCACCGAGAGGTCCGGCGGCAGGGCGCCGCCGTTGGAGGCGCGGGCCGCGGCTTCGTTCGGGAACGGCGACGGGAAGCGATCGGCCGGGGTGGCGCCCCGCTGGATCGCGTCACCCGTATCGCTGTCGATGTCCGGGACCTGGATGTCCTTGGCCAGCGACTTCACATACGGGTTGTCGTTCGAGTTCTTGTACTCGGGGTCGTAGAACGGCCCGCCCTTCTCGCCCAGGTTCCGGAACGAGACGAGGTGCATCGCGTGGCAGGCCGCGCAGACCTCGCGATAGACCTTGTAGCCGCGTTGCA
>JAIXTR010000256.1 GCA_027483845.1 Caulobacteraceae bacterium
CATAGGACTCTGCGCGGATTTCACCAAGGCCACCAGCGCCCTGAATGGGGCCTGAACCGAGGACCTCGCCCGTCTTGGTGTCGAACAGCGACGTGGCGGTGTCGAACGTATTCTTGGCGTCGGCCATCCGCACGCCGTTCGACAGTTCGAGCTTTCCGGTCTGCTCGTGGAAGATCCCGTCGGCGCCGTTGAGGCGCATTTCGTCGGGCCCCTTCTCGTCGAGCAGCAGGGCCGGCTTCTTGAGGATCACCCGTTGATAGTCGAGCGGGTCGCGGATCGCCGAGTCGGCGGTCAGCACGAAGGCGCGACCCTTATCGTCCCGGCCGATAAAGCGGGGATTGGTCAGGCGGATCGGCTCGTCGCCCGCCCGCGCCGAACGCGGCTGGGCGTTGAAGGTGGACCAGGCGACGCTGCCGATCAGCCCCAGGAAGATCACAACGATGAGGCCGGGCAGCACGACCCGCAGCGTCCGGATCAGCCGCGAACGCCGGCGCCACCGCTCGAAGTCGGCGCGGCGCGGTTCGGCCAGCGTATCGGAATGGGGCGCGTCGGCGACCGTCATGGGGCTTATCTAGGTATGCGCGAAGATATCGGCATCCTCCCACCCGGCCACGTCGAGGAGGGCGCGGTGGGGGAGGAATTCGAAACAGGCGCGGGCCAGGTGGTCGCGACGCTCGCGGACGAGCATCTCGTCGAGACGCGCACGGAGGGCATGCAGGTGCAGGACGTCCGACGCCGCGTAGGCGATCTGGTCGTCCGACAGCTTGGCCGCGCCCCAGTCGGAGCTTTGCTGGGCCTTGGACATGTCGACGCTGAGCAGCTCGCGCGACACGTCCTTGAGGCCGTGGCGATCGGTGTAGGTGCGGGCCAGCTTCGAGGCGATCTTGGTGCAGTAGACGGGCGCGGTCACGACACCCAGATGCAGCCAGAACATGGCGATATCGAAGCGGCCGAAGTGGAAGATCTTGACGACGTTCGGGTCGGTGAGGAGCCGCTTCAGGTTGGGCGCGTCGTAGGTCGCGCGGTCCAGCTTCACCACGTGGGCGTCGCCGTCGCCGGCCGACAGCTGCACCACGCACAGCGGATCGCGGCCCAGGCGCAGGCCCATGGTCTCGGAATCCACCGCCACGGCGGTCGCATTCGCCAGGGCGTCGGCAGGAAGGTCGCCGTCGTGCAGGAAGGTCGTCACTCGCCAAGAACTCCGACGCCGGCTTCCGGCCAGGCAGGTTGAACTCGACCCGGGTCGCCCGTCGGGGGCGTCCAGGGGGCCGGCGATCTGGCGCGCGGGGGATGCGGCGTCAAGGTCCGCGGCGCGCGCCCACGGTCGGCGTCATCCGTTCTTTAGATGATCCGCCCGGAGGCGGATAGGGGCGGCGCCTAAAGCTCGACCATGTCGAAGTCGGACTTGGCGGTGCCGCAGAGGGGGCAGCGCCAGGTGGCCGGGATGTCGCGCCAGCGCGTGCCGGGGGCCAGCCCCTCGTCGGGATCGCCAGCTTCCTCGTCGTAGATGTAGCCGCAGGTCCGGCACTGCCAGGTCTGGAACGGGGCGTCGGTCATGCGGAGTCCTCGATGTCAGGCCTTGGCGTCGGGCGTCGCGAACGCCAGCCGGAACATGCCCAGGCTGGTTCGCCGGATGGCGTCGAGATCGGTGTCCGGATCCACCAGCCACTGGACGCTGAGGCCCAGCAGCATGCCCCCGATCATCAGGGCCGCCGACTCCGGATCGATCTCGGCGCGGATGTCACCTTCGGCCTGGCCCCGGCTGACCACGGCGGCAAGCCGCCCTTTCACCCGCTCGTGGGAATGGGCGAAGGCCGCCCGCAGGGGCGAGGCGTCCGCCACGGCGCCGGCCAGCAGCATAAAATAGGCGCGGGTCGCCGGCTGGTCTCGCAGGTGCCGGAGGTACAGGTCCACGTAGTCGAGAATGGCCCGCAGGCCCGGGATCTCGTCGATGTGATAGGCCGCCAGGAGCGCGTCCTGATGATCGTGGAGGTCGGCGATCAGGGCCTCGATCAGCCCATCCTTGGAGCCGAACTTCTGGGTGGCGAGACCGCGGCTGTAGCCGGCGTTGCGACCGATCGCCTCGAAGGTCGCCGCCGATACGCCCTCCGTTGCGACCACGCGGGCGGTGGCGTCCAGCAGCCGCCGGCCGGATTCGTCGCGCCGTTCCGCCTGGGTGCGCCGCGTCCGCGCCTGAACGATCTGGTCCATCACCCTTGGATAGTTACTTGTTGAACGTATAGCAAGTTCGACCTACGGTTCAGCCAACAGGCGGCGCTGGGCGTCGACCAAAGCGGAAGGATACGCGCCATGATCTCCCAAGAGCTTGCCCGCACCATCGTCGACCCGAAGGCCTACGCCGACGGACATCGCGTGGACGAAGCGTTCGCGACGCTGCGGCGCGAGTCGCCGCTGGAGCAGGCGCAGCCCGAGGGCTTCGATCCGTTCTGGGTTGTCACCCGCCAGGCCGACATCCGCGAGGTCGAGCTGCAGAACGAGCTGTTTCACAACGGGGACCGCTCGACCGTGCTGACCACCATCGAGGCCGACCAGAAGGTGCGCCAGATGATGGGCGGATCGCCGCATCTGGTCCGCTCGCTGGTGCAGATGGACAACCCCGACCACGGGAACTACCGCCGCCTGACCCAGGCCGCCTTCGGGCCTCAGAGCCTGCGCGCGCTTGAGGGGCGGATTCGCGAGATCGCCCGCGGCTTCGTGGAGCGGATGGCGGCCAAGGGCGACCGCTGCGACTTCGCCAAGGACGTGGCCTTCCTCTACCCCCTGCACGTGATCATGGAGGTCCTGGGGGTGCCCGAGGCCGATGAGCCGAGGATGCTGAAGCTGACCCAGGAGCTGTTCGGCAACGCCGATCCCGAGCTCAACCGGGCGCAGGGCCAGGTGGCCGACACGGACCAGGCGCTGGCCAACCTGCAGGCGACGGTCGCCGACTTCATCATCTATTTCAACGAGATGACCGAGGACCGGCGGCGCAATCCGCGGGAGGATATCGCCAGCCTGATCGCCAACGGGAAGATCGACGGCCAGCCGCTGGGCCACCTGGAGGCCATGAGCTACTACATCATCGCCGCGACGGCCGGCCACGACACCACGTCCAGCACCACCGCCGGCGCGCTCTGGGCCCTGGCCGAGCGCCCCGACCAGTTCCGGGCGGTGAAGAACGACCCCAGCCTGATCAAGGGCCTGATCGAGGAATCGATCCGCTGGGAAACGCCCGTGAAGCACTTCATGCGGACCGCCACCGCGGACGCTGAGCTGGCCGGTCGCAAGATCGCCAAGGGCGACTGGCTGATGCTGAGCTATCCGTCGGGCAACCGCGACGAGGCGGTGTTCGAGAACCCCTTCGATTTCGACGTCACGCGGGCCAACAACAAGCACATCGCCTTCGGCTACGGCGCCCACGTCTGCCTGGGCCAGCACCTGGCGCGGATGGAAATGCGGATCCTCTGGGAGGAGCTGCTGCCCCGCCTCGAGTCGGTCGAGCTGGACGGCCAGCCGCGGCGCATGGAGGCCAGCTTCGTCTGCGGACCGAAATCGGTCCCCATCCGCTTCAAGATGCACTGAGGCTCATGAGAGGGGTCTTGGACTGAAACCTCAGTCCGAGGCCGAAATCGGCGGCGCCTGGCAAGCGCCGCTCACCACCCAACGGTGGTGCCCAGGAAAGGACTCGAACCTTCACGGCCGTTAAGCCACTGGCACCTGAAGCCAGCGCGTCTACCAATTCCGCCACCTGGGCCCCGTCCGTCGGATCGGGAGGCGGCTACTTATGGCAAGGTCTGGACCGCGTCAACGGGCCATCTCAAGCGCCGATTGCGAGGCGTCGCCGCATCGCCTAAACCGCAGCCATCGTCATCGCGCTACAGGACTGGCCACGCCCTCATGCAGAACCTCGTCACCGTCTTCGGCGGCTCCGGCTTCGTGGGCACCCAGGCTGTCCGCTATCTGGCCAAGGCCGGCTGGCGCGTCCGCGTGGCGGTGCGCAACCCGAACCTGGCCTACAAGATGCGCCTGCTGGGCGACGTGGGCCAGATCGACGTGGTGCAGGTGAACATCCGCAACCCCGCCTCGATCGAGCGGGCGCTGGACGGGGCGACCGCCTCGCTCAACCTGGTGGGCCTGCTGCGCGAGACCGGCCGCCAGGGCTTCCAGGCGATCCACGTGATGGGCGCCCGCAACATCGCCGAGGCGGCTCGCAAGATGGGCCTGACCCGCGTGGTCCAGGTCTCGGCCATCGGCGCCGACGCCAAGGCGACCTCGAAGTATCTGCGGACCAAGGCGGAGGGCGAGGCGGCGGTGCGCGAGATCTATCCCGACGCGGTGATCGTTCGCCCGTCGATCGTCTTCGGAAACGGCGACGGCTTCTTCAACCGCTTCGCGGCCATGGCGCAGCTGAGCCCCGCCTTGCCCCTGATCGGCGGCGGGCACACGCGCTTCCAGCCGGTGTTCGTGGGCGATGTCGGTCAGGCGCTGGCCTATGCGGTCGCCGACAGCGCCGCGGCGGGTCAAACCTACGAGCTGGGCGGCCCGGGCGTGTTCAGCTTCAAGGCGCTGATGGAAAAGATGCTGGCCGAGACGGGCCAGCGGCGCTTCCTGGTTCCCGTGCCTTGGCCGGCGGCCAGCCTGCTGGGCCAGCTGGGGGACCTGGTGGGCGGGATCATCCCGCCGCCGGTGACGGCCGACCAGGTGGAATCGCTGCGCACCGACAACGTGGTCAGCGGGCAGCACCCTGGGCTTGCGGACATGGGTATCTCGGCCACCAGCCTCGAAGCGGTGTTGCCGACCTATCTCTACAGCTACCGCAAGGGCGGCCAGTACGCCGACCAGGACGCCCGCGAGATGGAAGCCGGCCGGGCCTAGCTCAGGCCAGCGTCAGGACCGCCAGGCCGAGCCCGCCAATGGCGATCCGCAGCCAGCCGAAGGGGGCGAGCCCACGGCTGGTGACCACGGCCAGCATCGTGCGGATGACCACCAGGGCGACCAGGAAGGCCACCACGAAGCCGATAGCGATCAGCGGCATCGTGTCGGCGGTCAGCTGATCGCGGCTTTCCCAGGCGTCCAGCACGAACGCGCCCAGCATGGTCGGGATCGCCAGGAAGAAGGTGAACTCGGCAGCCGCGCGCTTCTCGACGCCGAACAGCATGCCGCCAACGATCGTGGCGCCTGAGCGCGAGACGCCCGGCATCATCGCGAGCACCTGGAACAGGCCGATGGCCAGCGCCTTGACCAGCGGCAGCTTGAACGCGTCGTGCGCCACGGGCGGCGGCGCGAGGCGGTCGATGAACAGCAG